>CAZKMC010000261.1:0-4108 GCA_964553485.1 uncultured Comamonadaceae bacterium | reverse complement strand
CTCACCAGTTCTTGCAAGCACAACTGCAACTTCTCCTGAGATTCCATGAGTGATCCAATTCTTTGATCCGTTCAATACCCAATCATCACCGTCTTTCTTCGCTACGCAGGTCATTCGCATTGCGTCAGAACCTGTGTTGGCTTCAGTAAGTCCCCAAGCACCAATCCATTCTCCAGAAGCTAGTTTGGGCAGGTATTTCTTTTTCTGCTCTTCGTTTCCAAAGGCCAAAATATGTCCCGTACATAGTGAATTGTGAGCCGCAACACTTAGTCCTATTGAACCACAAACTTTGGCTATCTCTCCAATGACATTGATGTATTCCACATATCCCATTCCGGAACCACCATATTCTTGAGGCACTAAAACACCCATGAGGCCCAGTTCACCCATTTTACGAAACAGCGGGATTGGAAATTCTTGAACTTCGTCCCATTCCATTACATGTGGTCTAATTTCCTTTTCGGCAAAATCACGCACCATCTGAACAATCATGCGTTGGTTTTCATTCAGCTCAAAGTTCATTTCTTTGATTTTGAAGATTATCTAAAATGGATGACTCGCGGAGTGCGCTCACCCGGAATTAATAGGACGCTAAAGTACTAAACTTTTCAGTGAAGGAATTGAGCTTTTGACGTCCCCCCAATGCTTTTAATTCAACTAGAAAACTAAATCCAACTACCGTAGCACCACATTTTCGAACAAGTTCTGCTGAAGCGTATGCGGTTCCTCCGGTGGCAAGTAAGTCATCATGGATCAACACCCGTTTTCCGGGAGCAATTGCATCACTGTGCATTTCAATAATAGCACTCCCGTATTCTAAGTCATATGCGTGTGAAATTGTTTCATACGGCAACTTGCCTTTTTTCCGAATAGGAACAAAAGGAATTCCGAGTTCCCAACTCAAAGGAAGGCCGAAAAAGAATCCTCTACTTTCGACTCCAACAATCACATCAGGCCTCAAAATTCTGGCTTCCACAGCCATTTGATCCAAAATCTCTCTGCAAAGCAATGGCTCCTGAAAAATTGGGGTAATGTCCTTGAAGAGAATACCAGGTTCAGGAAAATCTGGAATGTCGCGAATTGCTGCTTTAATTTTTTCAGTCACTGCCATGAAGGCAAAGATAGGGTTGTAATTTCAACCATGTGGATTCCTCTAACAAATGCAGTTTTCTGAAATCTGTTTGATTGTTAAAGGCCCCATGAGCTTCACGAAAATTCACAATGGACCGGGCAAGATTCCAGTCAATGTATGGATGCTTGGCTAACTCCTCGGCTTTAGCCAAATTAATATCCAAACAAGTATGGGGAGATACAATTTCTGATTGAGCCAATATACTCTCCAATGTCTCAGGACGCATTTTCCAAACTTCTTCCAATTGTTGAAGCGAATAAAACCCACCCAGCTCACTGCGCGTTCGAATGATTTGTCTTGCATAGAATGGCCCGACACCATTCAAGGCCACAAGACCTATCGAGTCAATGGTGTTAATATCAACTTTAGTGATGGGCTTCTTTTCAAATGTCTTGGTCAGTGTGGCTGCTGGTTGGTAATGGGCTTCTTGCTTTATAGCGGAAACTTGTTCTTTCTGCACTTCTTGAAAACGTACATACTGGCCATAGCGAGCTACGAAACTATCGCCAAGACTATATACTTTGCGCAGATCATCCAGATTATTGAACACAGCTCCAGTTGCCAGATAATTCCTAAGCGTTTTGAGTTGCTTTTCAGACAGGCCAAGTTCCACCCATCCTTGATCAGTTAAGGTATTGGGGTCGAAAAAAGCAGCTGTCTTGGTCTCAATTGATCTTTGAGGATCAATATCGGCAAGACTGGCCTCAATTCTAATTTGTTTTTGAAGTCTCCAATTTTCGACCTTAGCTTCAAAGTAAGCCAAGGATTCTGGATCTGTTTGAGGAGGCTCATGGAAGTATGTCTTAAGCCCAAGAAGCAGTATGACAGTGGCGCTAATTCCAGCTAACTGCCACACAGCCTTTCTTTCTTGAGCATGCATGCTGAAGAAAGCATAAACCGTTTTTTTCCACTTAGACATTCAATTATTTGAACCTTTTGATCTCACCAGATTTAACTCTAGCGAAGTAGCTAGCAAGGTCTTTTTTGATTTCAGGCGCAAGGAAATAAAGTCCTAACACGTTAGGGAAACACATTGCAAAAATCATTGCATCTCCCAAATCGAACACTTGTTTAGCGCTAATTGCAGAACCAACTACAACCATGATACAGAAAATCGCTTTGTAAGAAATGCTTGAGATTTGTCCCTCTCCAAATACGTATGTCCAAGCCTTGAGTCCATAATAAGACCATGAAATCATAGTTGATAATGCAAAGAGAATAACGGCTACTGTGAGGACAATTGGGAACCAGGAGATGGTGTTGGCGAATGCGCTGCTTGTTAATCCAATTGCATCCAAATCACCAGCTTTTTCATTGACAAGCACTTCCATTGCCGTGTAATCACCATAATCAGAAACAACAATCACCAATGCAGTCATTGTGCAAATCACTACAGTATCAATGAATGGCTCAAGAAGTGATACTAGTCCTTCAGAAACCGGCTCATCTGTTTTGGCTGCGGAGTGAGCAATAGAGGCAGAACCAATACCAGCTTCATTGGAAAAAGCAGCTCTTCTAAATCCTTGGATCAAGACACCAATGATACCTCCGTATATCGCATCTGAGTTCAGAGCGCCAGACAAGATTTCTCCAATTGCTGAAGGAATTGCTGTGAAATTTGCGATTAACACAATAGCCGCTGCAACCACATAAATTCCAACCATGAATGGAACCACCTTATCAGTAACTCGAGCAATACTCTTAATACCACCGATGATGATAATTCCCACTACAACTGCCATCAGTAAACCAAAGATCCATCCTCTTTCAAAGAAGATAGAATTAACTCCTCCAGTTGCTTGCGTCAATAGGACAGTAGCTTGGTTGATTTGAACCATGTTTCCACCGCCAAAAGAACCTCCGATACAAGCCACAGCAAATAATATTGCCAGCACTTTACCTAGGTTTCCGAATCCACGTTTTTTGAGCCCTTCAGATAGATAGTACATCGGTCCACCTGATACAGAACCATCCGGGTTGATTTTCCGATACTTCACACCAAGGGTACACTCAATAAACTTAGCACTCATACCGAGCAAACCAGCAATAATCATCCAGAATGTAGCACCTGGTCCACCAAGTGAAACAGCAACGGCTACACCCGCAATATTACCAATTCCTACTGTTCCAGATAGCGCTGCTGTGAGTGCTTGGAAGTGGGAAACTTCACCAGCATCATCGGGATCATCATACTTTCCTCTAACCACATCAATGGCATGTCTGAAACCACTGATGTTTACAAAGCGAAAAAAGAATGTGAAGAAGAGTGCTCCTACTATTAGCCAAATCAACACGAAAGGAATCTCAACATTTCGGTGTGAAATTCTGTAGAGTTTACCGGACTCAAACACCTCTGGGTTACCGCTAAATTTGAGAGTGGTTAAAGAACCTCCCGGCAGCCTCAACTCTTGCATCTGACCTGGTTGAGCATCATTCACAATAAAAACAGAAGTGTCTTTGCCACTAACAATGGCATATTCCAACTTCAAGCCAGTGTCTGTGGTATTCACATAAACCGGCACACCTAATAAAGGGTCATTTTCTTGATCAACCTCGGCAGCGATATTGGTACCATCCAAGACCATTCTGTAGCGCTTGGTTTTTTTGTCCCACCGTTCAACAACAACTTCTTCTCCAATTGGAAGAGAAAAGAAAATCACTGCACTGATTCCTTTAGTAACCGGTTCCATCACATCATTTATGTGATCGTCCAGTGTTTTCTCAGTTGCTGCATCTTCTTGAGCCCAAAGCGTACATGTGGAAAGCAAGAAGAGAAGTAAAAAAGAGGTTTTGGATAGTGCTTGATACATGGAGAAAGTTTTGGTTGAAATTCAAATATAAGTAAGAATCAATGGATATGTAACGTGCTTAGATATAGTTCTGTAATCCAAATATTCGGTTCAATAGGCGGATTTGATCTGGGTTTCCTAAAACGAAAAGCTTACAATTAGGCACAATGCGTGTATTAGGACCTGG
>CAZKMC010000260.1:0-4134 GCA_964553485.1 uncultured Comamonadaceae bacterium | reverse complement strand
CAAACCTTTTGCTAAATACACCGCTCACTCCAATACTTATGCTTAATTTTGAACCCCGTAGTCTATCTTGATATGCGGGTCCATGAGTTATTCAACTAAGTACGTATTTGTTACCGGAGGTGTTGCCTCTAGCCTTGGAAAAGGAATCATTTCAGCATCACTTGCTAAATTGTTGCAGGCGCGCGGTTTCAGGGTGACTATCCAAAAGCTGGATCCCTATATTAATGTGGATCCTGGCACACTCAACCCTTATGAGCACGGAGAATGTTATGTAACTGACGACGGAGCAGAAACAGATTTGGACTTAGGCCATTACGAGCGTTTCCTGAATGTGCCTACCTCTCAGGCAAATAACATCACCACCGGACGGATCTACCAATCTGTCATCAACAAAGAACGTAAAGGTGAGTACTTGGGTAAGACCGTTCAAATTGTGCCTCACATCACTGATGAAATTAAGAGATGTGTCAAAATCTTGGGATCCAAAACAGATTATGATTTTGTCATAACCGAAATTGGAGGAACAGTTGGAGATATTGAGTCACTCCCATATGTAGAAGCAGTGCGTCAGATGAAATGGGAAAGACCAGACGATGTATTGGTAGTGCATTTGACTTTGATCCCATTCTTGAAAGCTGCCGGAGAATTGAAAACAAAGCCAACGCAACACTCAGTGAAGCAATTGTTGGAGTTTGGAGTTCAACCAGATATCCTGGTTTGTAGAACAGAACATGAGTTGACACAATCTGTCCGCACAAAAGTCGCTCGCTTTTGCAACGTAGCGCCAAATGCGGTGATTCAATCGATTGATGCCACCACCATTTATGACGTCCCGATGCTCATGCTTGAAGAGAAATTTGACGAGGTCGTCCTTGACAAATTAGGAATCAAAAAACGCAAGAAGCCGGACTTGAAACATTGGATGAACTTTTTGGAGCGACACAAAAACCCAAAGCATGAGGTTCGTATTGGCCTTGTTGGGAAGTATGTGGAGCTAAAAGACAGTTACAAATCCATCGCTGAATCATTCATTCACGCAGGTGCTGAGAATGAAACCAAAGTTGAAATTGAGTGGATTCACTCAGAAGACATCAACCCACGCAATGTGGCTGAAAAGCTCAAACACCTAGATGGTGTTTTGGTTGCACCAGGTTTTGGATCTAGAGGAATTGATGGAAAAATTGAAGCAATCGAGTTTGTACGCGAGAACAACATTCCATTTTTCGGAATTTGCCTTGGAATGCAGTGTGCCGTTATTGAGTTTGCTCGTAACGTGCTTGGTTATTCGGACGCACATAGCACTGAAATCAAAGAATATACGCCCCACCCTGTAATTAGTTTGATGGCAGAACAAAAGTCCATTACAAACATGGGAGGAACAATGCGCTTAGGATCTTTTCCATGTGAACTTAAAGAAGGTAGTATTGCGCACAAAGCATATGGGGTGAAAGAAATTGAAGAACGTCATCGACATCGTTTTGAGTTCAACAATGACTACATGGCTGAATTTGCAAAAGCCGGTATGATTCCAACAGGAATCAACCCTGAAAGTGGTTTGGTAGAAATCGTCGAATTACAGAATCATCCATGGTTTGTTGGAGCACAATTCCACCCGGAATACAAAAGTACTGTGGCGTCACCACATCCATTATTTGTTTCTTTTGTGTCCGCCACACTTGACAGACATAACTTGCCGAAAAAAGATAGAACGAGCAACAAAAAGGTAGCGGCTAACTAAGTCAGGAAATCAGACAGAAAGTGCCCTTCTTGGTCAAACAAATGAGGATACTCATGACTCAATATTGATTTTATATAGACCACAGGGAAGCTTTTAAAAGTGCCATAGTCTTCCAAATACTGCATGTATTTTCCACCAACACGATCATAGGCTTGGAACAATGAGTCTTTCTTGCCATCAAAATCCAAAGGTTCCACTCCCAGCTTCTCACAAAGTTGTTTGTTGAATGCCGGAGTGCACTTGACCCATCTTTCATTCAACCAAACTGCCACATACCCATGAGGTGCGAGCACATTGGTTTTGAGTTTTTCCTCCAAGCGTGAAGTTCCCATATGATTTTGTACCCTTGCCAAACCAAGCTTAGCAGGTATTCCTTGCATTCTGCATAAAGCAACCAAGAGGTTGGCCTTATCAATGCAATGTCCCTGTCTCTTAGTAATTACCTTATTCACAATAAGGTCATCCTCGTCAATTCTGATGAAATAGGGGTTGTACTTTATTTCATCTCGTACTGCATAATACAGTGAAATGGCTCTTTCAGATTTATTCTCTCCCCTACAATGCTTTTGCCCAAACTCTTGAATGTCAGGGTGAGAGAAATTATAAAAGGAGTCTTCCAGTAAACTTTCCTTCATGTTACAAAGGTGGTGAAATAAGGGAAATACAATGTTTTCGGGAAAAAAGTCTTGTTGAGGCATCAGTGCCATGTAACGACTACCAAAACCATTTTAAAATGAAAGAACTAACTCTCCTTTTCGCCTTTTTCCTTCTATTGTCTTCCTTACAAGAAGTTCTTGCTGTAGACAACCTACCTGGAACAAAACTGGGAAAACAACGGAACTTTTAGTCATAACAATGGGAACTTCCATTTCACTTCTTCCAACAGCGCAACGTTCAAGGCGAATTCAGAAGATCAATTCTTCAACCTTGAAATGAACAAGCCCTTTTCTGCCTCAATTACCGTAGACGCCACAGACCAAATACGGGTCATGAACAAATACACCAGTAACACAGGGGATCTCCAAGGACTGGATGCCGTGCTGCTGGTAGAAGATACTGCATGGTTCAAAACTACCCACCTCAAAGGAAATATCCCGGTTGAATTTAGCGGACCCGCAGAAGGCAATTTCATTTATGACAAAAACCAAGTGATTTTTGATGACTTTACCATCAACAAGGCTGACCCATTGACACGGGTCTACTTTGAAGCCAATAATTCCTTCCTTGAATTGGGAGATTTCACCAATGAAACCATCACTATTGAACAGGGAACTCTTGCTTTTCAGAATTGTGGAAACTATGTGAATTGGGATGTACTCGTGTATGTACCACAGATCTTGACGGTGATGATGCCGTTACCACTTCTGATCTCCTCACATTCCTGTCTGCATACGGCAATATCTGCTAAAACTATTTTGCCTAGAAAGCCCCGATAGCACTCTGTTATTGGGGCTTTTATATTTTACCGTCCAATGTGTCTGAGCCATTTGGAGTAGACTGTACAGTAGATTCAAGTCCTTTCCGCACAAAAAAGGCAATCACCATGGATATAATGACCGTCAGAATACTCGCATACATGTAATAGGATGTTTGCCAAGCTGTTTCAAAAGCAGTCAAGACACTTGAAACCGTGAAAAACGCTAACAAATAAGCGGGAACCAAATAAGCACAAGCACCAATGACCATCCACAGCCAAACAGACTGATTGAGTTTTACCGCCGACTTATAAAATTGTCGGATCACAACCAAAACCATGATTAACTCAGTCATGGGGCAAAGCTTTTTCAGACCTAGTTAGCAGGCAAAACCAAAATGCTGTGAAGATTACTCCAGCCTGTAACTCCCAAAAAGATTCAAACAGCATGTTCATTCCAATGATAGCGATCAATCCTAAAAAAATGAAGTCTTTTTTCCGCAAGGCATGGGTGGTCGCAAACCACATCAAGGCAATCACAATCAAGACCCCCGGCCATCCAAAGGCCACTGCCGCTTGCAAGAATTGGTTGTGTGAGTTGAGTTGTTTTTCTGCTACCTTGTGTTCCCCCTCGCGCTGATAAATCCTCACCAATTCTGGAGTCACATCTCCAGTTCCCACACCCAGCGGGTGTTTCATAAGCAATTCCAAAGATGCCTTCCATGCCACCACACGCATACCCGTGCTTCCGGTGGCAAACGGCTTCGAATTTTCTGTCAGCTGATCTGTAGCTGGCGCAGAGACCATTTCTTTGAACCTACTTTGAGATTTCGGCGAAAAATACACCGTAGCAGACAGTAACATTGTTCCAACTACCAGATACACCGTTGCAAATGAAGTTCGCCGTCTTCTGTACCAAAAGAGACCCACAAAGAGCATAGCAAGCATGGCACTGAGGTAGCCCGCCTTGGAGGCCAATAGG
>CAZKMC010000259.1:0-4141 GCA_964553485.1 uncultured Comamonadaceae bacterium | reverse complement strand
AGGTGTTTCGTAACGTTCCCGGATTCCGCGAATGATTCCCAAATGCATTTCCTGCAAATCTTCTCTTCGGTAATAAATCCGTCTGAATTGACGAATGGTCGTATCCTTGAGATTACTCAAAGAAGTGTCTGTCACATAATACAGATCAAGTTCTGGTCTGAACTTCTGAATCAGTTCACCTAATAAAGGTCCTAGTTCTGATTCCGGCAGCGACTCAAAATCGATGTTCAGCACATTCTGAATATAAGGCTTGAGCAACGGCGAAATATTTTCTGACTTGAACTTGGGTGCATAACGAACGACCGCCGCTTGAATGTTGTGATTGAACAAAACCGCAATCAATGCATCCTGAAAAGAGGGTTGAACAATTACATCGTAAATGAACTGGTCATCCTGCTCGCGCAGTTTGTGTAGTTTTTCTGTGAGCGAGATCTCTTCTTTAGCAGTCAGGTCTTCTACAAATAGGACTTCAAAAAAGATTTGGCTTTTCTTGATGTTGTGCTCACTTACATCTTCTCCAAGAGCCAGTTCTGCGTCTTCATCATTATGAACAATGGTTTTCCCGTGTGGACTATCGCTCACCAGTTGTCTAGTCAACTCAGAAATATGATGCGCGAGCGCCATGTATTCTGTTCTCCGCATCATTTTGGTGAGTCGCTCTACGTTGCTTTTTCCGGGAAAAACAAAATATTGCTCTACACAAGCAAGGTGTTGCAACAATTCATTAATCCGGTTGCAATGCGTGGATTCTGCCTTGTCACCTTTGCTGAGATGAGAAAGCTGTACACATTCATTCTTAAGAGCATTCCACTGCTCAACCCGCAGTTGGTTGATGCTATAGAATGGTGCACTAATTTGTTTCTTCTTCTCAGTCATAGGTTATTGTTTTGAGTTCAAGGCAAGCTTATTTCCTTCCGTATCAATGAAAAGTGCGAAAAATCCATTGTGATCGTTGATGTGCGTTTTTTCAAGTACAACCCTGCCCCCTGCTTCCTCCACTCTTCCTAATGGGCCTTGCAGATCGGGACTAGCATTCAAATACAAAAGGGCACCGGTTTCACTTGGCACACAACCCTGCCCCATCATCAAAGCTCCACCCATTCCGTTTTTCTCCGGAAAGAGTGCCATAGCGTAATCGGCCAATTCAATCACTTCCATCTCAATTCCAAAAATCTGGTTGTAGAAAGCGGTTGCTCTTTGCAAATCATACACAGGAATTTCAAACCAGTTGATCAATCCCCCAGAAACCTTCGCCGCTCTTTTTGTACTTGGTGCTCCCATTGAAATTATTTTAAAAGTCCAAAATGGCTAGACTGCGCCCTTCAATTTGATTCCAGATGATGGAAACTGTATGTCTTCTTCTTTCTTTTTCAATTCCGCAAGCTTGTCCACTTTGGTAGGCTTAATGAGTGCACCTAACGAATCCAAATAAGGGTGTTCAACTCCTTTTTGATAGATTTCAAAATCCATCACGTGGTCTCTGAAACTCTTTAGTGGTTGACCCAAACGCAATACGCCTAACTCTCGGCTTCGCTTAACACGTTCCAAGTCAATTTCAACTGGAAATATTTCTTCTGTCTCTCCGGCTTGATAGATCACCCTGCCATCTGGACCACAAATGGTTGATCGGCCAATTCCCCCTGAATCCAATCCATTGACATCAAAGAAATAGCATTGATTCACAGCTGCCATAGCTTGATCAATTGATAATTCAATTTCTCTATCCATGGTGCCAGTCATAGTTGGGTGGAGAATCACTTCTGCCCCCATTACAGCAAGAGTCCTCACCGTTTCTGGGAACCACATATCATAGCAAATAGAAACACCAAATCTCCCTACATCCGGAATATCAAACGTGCAAAACTCATGTCCCGGAGTTACACCTGCTTCATAAGGATAAAATGGGAACATCTTTCTGTAGCGTGTTACCACTTCCCCATCTGGATTGATCACACTTGCTGTGTTGTAGATCTTGTCTCCGTCTTTTTCAAAAATAGAGCCTGGTAACAACCAAATACCATGCTTCTTGGCCATGGCCTTCATCTCTTGCTCAAAGTCTCCCGGTATTTCTTGAGCATAATAAGTCAGAGGTCCGTATGCGCATAGCTCACTGAACAAGACTAATTGCACTGAAGGATAAATATTCATTGTGATGTCCAGCTTTAATTTCATCATCTCCAAGTTGGAGTGAGTAGCTGGCACTTTCATTTGTATGCCCGCAATCGTAAATGGCTTCATGCTTGTTTTTGAATTTGTGTTTTGATTTCCTCAACAAGAATGTCCAGTCCCTGATTTAATTGAGCGTTCGTAATTACTAAGGGACATAAAATTCGAATGATGTTTTTGTGAGTTCCAGCATTCAGGATCACAAGGCCTTTTTGAGCACATCCTTTCACTACGGCAGTGCATAATTCGCCGCTTGGCTGACGAGGATCATTGTTCTTGACAAACTCGATCCCTATCATAGCGCCCAATCCACGGACATCACCAATTTCTGGAGTTGATTGTTTCATTTCGCTGAATCGATCACGGATGATTTTCCCCACTTCCATTGCACGGTCATTCAACTTCTCTTCCTTCATCAACTTGATGGTAGCCAAAGCCGCCACACAACTGAGAGGAGATCCGATGTATGTTCCGCCAATGGTTCCAGGAGCCGCAGCATCCATAATGTGAGCTTTACCTACAACTGCCGCAATCGGCAAACCTGAGCCCATTGATTTAGCCACACAGGTCAAATCTGGTGTGATGCCATATCCTTGCCAGCTAGCCCAGTGGCCTGTGCGGGCAAATCCACTTTGTACCTCATCTGCAATCAGAATGATTTCGTGCAGGTCACAAAAATCACGCAGACCTTGGAAATAACGTTTAGGAATTGGATTGAACCCTCCTTCTCCCTGAATTGGCTCAAGAATTACTGCAGCCAAATTTTCAGGATCTACCAAGTTACGTGCACTTTCATGAAGGCGCTTCAATTCATCGTCCACAAATTCATCCATGCTTCTTCCATCCGAGTAGCGATAGAAATTAGGGAAAGGCAAACGATAGACCTCAGGTGAAAAAGGTCCACAATTCAATTTGTAATCCACTTTACTTGTCAAGGTCATTGCCATCATGGTTCTTCCATGATAAGCTCCTGTAAAACACAAAACCCCTTGCTTTTTGGTGGCTTGTCTGGCAATTTTAATCGCATTTTCTACCGCCTCAGCACCGGTGCTAATCAGCATTGATTTGGTTCTTTCTCCGTGAGGCAAAATCTCTGCCAAGCGCTCACACAATTCAATATATGGCTCGTATGTTACCACATTGAAACTGGTGTGCAGGTACTTTCCTGCTTGCTCGCGAATAGCCTCCACAACTGCGTCTGGACAATGTCCCGCATTCACTACTCCAATTCCACCGGCAAAGTCAATCAATTCATTTCCATCTTCATCCACTATGATGGCCCCTTTGGCATAGCTCACAGTAGCTGTATTGAACACCCCCACCCCATTAGCCACAGTGTTCTTTCTGCGCTCTAGCAGTGCCTGTGACTTGGTCATTTCTTGTATCATGATATTGTATAATTAAAGCGTTGTTTTCGTCAATAAAAGGTACATCATATTGCTCCTGAAATGAAGGTTCAAAGCAATTATTTTCGCGGGCAAAAGTCGACTAAAAAACAGTGCGAAACTTGAGATTTGGAAGAGCTAAAATGCGTCATTGAATTCGTCAATTTTTGAAGGCGAGAAACCGGATTTTCAATAATATGGATTCCGTCGTTTGAATATGTGTCCGTCTAACGCAACCACTTTCAAACGGTCACATTGATTGCTAAGGATTTCTCTTAATATAATGGTTTTGGGCCTATCGGCCCGAGGAAAGGTTCTTATCACCACCTATTTGGCCTTGCCCAAATGACTGATATCCTGCTCCAACTCAGAAACTTTGAATTGAAAACATGCTGAGGGAAAACTGGAAAAGGTTGTGTTTATTATTGGCGTGCACAACAATTTTTCAAACATTGAGACGAGACAACTATCTTCGGGCTTTAGCCCAAATAGCGTGGAATAATCAGGACAGGGAATCCAATTTTGGAGCAGACAAAATCTGTTTGGATGCGTAATAATTTGTACATTTCGGTATGGCTAGAATAGTTGCA
>CAZKMC010000258.1:0-4145 GCA_964553485.1 uncultured Comamonadaceae bacterium | reverse complement strand
GTAGCGAGTGAGGGCAGATACACTGTAGCTTTGGATGTGGAGATTGATGAAGAATTAAAACTTGAGGGAATTGCACGAGAATTAATTAATAGAATTCAGAACATGAGGAAAGACGGTGGTTTCGAAGTGACGGATAAAATTGATTTGACCATCTTAAAGTCACCTTTAATCACTGCGGCGGTCGAAAAGAATTTGGATTATATTTGCGCCGAAACTTTGGCAGGCAACTTAAGTCTTGTCGAGGATTCCGTTCAAGGGGAATCAATTGAAATTGAAGAAGGCCTTGAAACAAAAATTTACATTGAGCACAACAACTAAAAGCATTTCTAGATGGCGGAAAGCAGATACTCTGATAATGAATTGGTCGAATTTGAAGTGTTAATAAATTCAAAACTCTTGCAGGCAAGGCAGGATTTGGATCAACTCAAAAGGTCTTTATCGCACGAGGATGATAATAGTACTGATGATACGTCGCCTACTTTCAAAATGATGGAAGACGGCTCCGAGACCATGAGCAGAGAGGAAACTGCTCAGTTGGCTTCTCGCCAAGAGAAGTTCATACGAGCTCTGGAAAATGCGTTGATGAGGATCAAAAATAAGACCTATGGAGTTTGTCGCGAGACTGGAAAGTTAATTTCCAAGGAACGACTTAGGTTGGTTCCTCATGCGACGTTGAGCATAGAAGCAAAAAACAATCAATAGTCTTAACGCCATCGCTTTTCTGATGGCGTTTTCACTTTCAAAAATATTGTATTGAAAAGGGCACTTCTTGTAGTTGGTTTGGTAGTATTAATTGATCAGATCGTAAAGATTTGGATTAAGTTAAACTTCCGTCTTTATGAGAAAATAGAGGTGATTCAAGGAGTTCTTCAGATTCATTTTATTGAAAATCCGGGAATGGCTTTCGGTTGGAATATTCCAACTGACTGGGGGAAATTGGGGCTGAGCATTTTTAGAATTGTAGCAGTAGTTGTAATTGCTTTGTACCTTAAAAAGCTTATCAAGATCCAAGTTCATAAAGGTTTCATAGTTTGTGTTGCCCTGGTATTGGCCGGAGCCTTGGGAAATATTATTGACAGTGTGTGCTATGGAATGTTGTTTTCTGCCAGTACGCCAGGCAGAGTAGCAGAGTTTTTACCCGCCGCAGGGGGGTATTCAGGCTTTCTAAGAGGAGATGTGGTCGATATGATTCACTTCTGTGCGAAATTTCCGGATTGGGTTCCATACTTTGGAGGTACGGGTAAACAAATCTTTCCTCCGATTTTTAATATTGCGGATAGTTCAATCACAATAGGAATCATCTGGATTATTATTCGCCAAAAGAGCTACTTCACTTCTTTGAGGTCAGCTGAAAAAGAGTCTCAACCTTCAAATGACAATGAATTGGAAGTTAGAGGCGCAAATACAACAGATTCCGAGGCTTGATATGCCCGTATTTTGCACAACATTTCTTGTCTAATCTCCTAATTCAATGATGTAGTTAATGTAAGGTCCTAATTTGGGCGTAAGTTGTTGGTAATCAGTAATAAAGTATAATTCATAAGTCAATTGATGTATTGACAATGTACTTTGAAGGAACAGGTGAAGTGAGATTATTTAGTCACTTTTTTCGAAGAATTAGGAATAGGTCATTTCTTTCACTTCTACCCAGTCTCCATGTGATTTGATTAGGTCAATCAAGGCGTCGACGGCCTTTTCTTCTGGGATATTCTTCTCAACTACCTCTTTTTCTTTGTAAAGTGTGATTTTTCCAGGTCCGGTCCCTACGTACCCATAATCAGCATCAGCCATTTCACCAGGGCCATTGACTATGCAGCCCATAATTCCAATTTTAACTCCTTTCAAATGGCTGGTACGTGCTCTGATTTTGGCCGTGGTCTCTTGAAGATCGAATAGTGTCCGGCCACATGAAGGGCAAGAAATGTACTCGGTTTTAGATATTCTAGTGCGTGTGGCTTGAAGAATGCCAAATGCGGTCTGAGTTTCGGAGATTAATGGAATGCCATTACCTTCAAGCCAGATTCCATCGCCAAAACCATCTAAGAACATGACCCCACAGTCAGTAGCGCTAAAAAGTTGAAAAGTCTCAAGATCACAGTCATTGTAGCTGCGTTTAAGGATAACCGGGACAGTGATCCTTTCCTCGAGCAGAATGCTCAAACCCGTTCTAAAATCAGATGTAGAATGATCTTTGTCAGACGTTAAAATCAAGACTACATTTTCTGAGACCTCTGTAATCATTGACTTTGCGCTCTCAAGTTGATTTAGATTAAGAGCAACGAAATTCAGTTCTGGATGTGGATCTTTCTTTTGTGCACTCATCCATTCTTTGAATTCGAACATGGGGAAATGCCTAGTGCGAGTGGGGTTTTCTTTCCATGTCTTAAAACCCTGAATAAGGCGTAATGTACCGGGTATTGCAAAGTCAACTGAATTCTTGCCTATATAAATAAAGTCTGCGGCCATGTCTCCTATGTTCCATTTATCAAGTGGGACACTGTAGGAATATCCAGCTCCAAAAAAGGAAGCGGGAGATATTTTTGGTTTTTGACTTAAGTCAGCGATTACAACGGGCACGTTTTTGCCAGCGATTCCGGCTACCTCAGAAGAATGCCTTCGTGAATAGGAAAATGGATCATACCCCAATCGAAGATCTGTTCGACCAATTTGTTCTTTTCTATCTCTGTAGCGTTCTGCCAGCTTCTTGGCAACAGGAATCTCGGCTTCTGGTTCTTCGGTTAGAGAAACGCGAATTGTGTCTCCAATGCCATCTTCTAAGAGGGCGCCTATTCCTATTGCTGATTTGATTCTTCCATCTTCTCCGTCCCCAGCTTCTGTGACTCCAAGATGGACAGGATAGTTCATGTCTGAGTCATGCATAGTAATCATTAGCAAACGATAAGCTTGCACCATTACTTGGGCGTTACTTGCTTTCATTGAAATAACCAGATCATGATAGCCCAGCTGAGCGCAAATACGGATGAATTCCATTGCTGATTCAACCATCCCTTTAGGAGTGTCTCCATATCTGCTCAGGATTCGATCTGACAAAGAACCATGATTGGTTCCGATTCTCATAGACCGACCTAGTTTCTTACATTTTAAGACGAGGGGGGTAAATCGCGTTTCTATGCGTTTTAGCTCATCTTGGTAGGCTTCATCGGTGTATTCTAGATGCTCGAATTTTTTCTTGTCGGCGTAATTCCCAGGATTTACTCGAATTTTCTCCACGTAATCAGCGGCAATTTCCGCCGCATTTGGTGTAAAGTGGATATCTGCAACGAGAGGTGTATCAAACCCTTGTTTCGTAAGGATTTGCCTGATGTCATTCAGTTTCTCGGCTTCTTTTTTACTTGGAGCTGTGATCCTGACTAATTCACAACCTGCTTGAATCATACGGATAGACTGATTCACCGTGGCTTCAACGTCCATAGTGTCTGTAGTGGTCATGGATTGAAGAAGGATGTGACTGTCTCCCCCAATAAATGCATTTCCAACTGGAACTTTACGAGTTTGGAGCCGTTTGTATCCAAAAGGATGAAGACAATATGTAGATTCTGATTTCATGCCTGAAGCGCTTACTGCAAAGTAACAGGAAACATTGTTAATTGTTGCGATTCATCAATTCAATTTAGTCGAGGATTACAACTTCGATTCTTCTGTTAGCCTCATGCTGCATGTTGTTCTTTGCATGCGGATATAGCATTTCCGAGCCGCCTTTGCCCACACATGATATTCGATCAGGGAAGATTCCCTCAAAGACCAAAAACTCTTTGACATTTTCAGCTCTGGCCAGCGATAATTCTTTGGCGTTTTTATAAATTTTTCTTTCCGGATTGCTTTTTCCAGCCCGTTTCAAGTAACCTCTTCCCATTTTTCCATTGACATGTCCCTCAAGTCTGATACTGATGTCTCGATAATGTTTAAGGAAATTGGCCAATTCCGTGAGTGAAGGGTCACTTTCATCTTTATATATAGCTGAATTACCATGGAAATAGATTGCTTCAATGCTGAAAGTCTTTTTTTCGACTACATCGGCTGGAATGAATTGAAACAATGGCTTTGCCTCAGCTGGTGCCATTTTCGTTGTCAAAGCAGTATGATCCAATAAATAGTTTGATTCTTCAGGAAAGAGGAAGCTGGTT
>CAZKMC010000257.1:290-4181 GCA_964553485.1 uncultured Comamonadaceae bacterium | reverse complement strand
CGGTCATTGATGACTCTTCTTCCGTGTGCTTGCAACCACGCCAAAAGCGGACCAGTTAATTCTACTGCATAACGATGTTCTCGTGTATGAGAAGAGGCACTCATGCGATTGTAAAACACTCCTTCTGGGGGAATTGAACTAAGATCAATTGAGCCATGGTTGATGAACCATTCATCATATGCCGGGTTTTGCCTTGCAAAGGCTTTTCGCAAAGGAACTACCCATTCAGCATTTTCATGGATCACATAAATTTTGGGTGCGCTTTTTTGACTCTTGTTTAGAGATAAATTCGAGTTAATATTAAGTTTTAAGTTCATTCTTACGTTCTAAGGTGGCATTCCATCTCCAGTTACACTTTTCAATCTGAACTTGCTTTTTGCAGTCAGATTTTGGCGTGATTTTGAAGGTAACTTGTTGATGTGTACGGAAGTGATGTGATTTTGTTCAGGATTGAACCCATCAAAAAAGCCTCCCGTTTTAGTAGAAGGCTAACGATGATTTGCGAACTCTTGATTTGAACAGACCCAGATGCAAGATGGTATACCAAATGATGTTAATGGATTGATATTATGCTCTTTAAAGCAGCCCCCTACGCCAAGTATTGTTTTAATGAACTTTTAGTATGGCATGACTTCCCTGTAATACGTCCAATCTTCTTGTCGATCTGGGAAAACCATCTTGATTGAATCCTTTGTGCGGTTCATCAAATATTTCGTCTCGGGGTAAATTGGGCCGTTTGCGTAAATGGTGTCATTGAGGATTCCATACCTGCGCTCTATGGTCATGTATGGGTTGCCGCCTTCAACTGCTCCGGTTGGCATCACTGCTATCATCAGCCCGTCTTCTTTCAATGTGATGGAATTTTTGCTGTAAGACCCGCTAAGAGTCATGGCTTTGTGTACGGGTATGAACAATGCCTCAAGGTGGTTTCCTCGACTTAAGTTTTGCTGGTGTACCGTAAGCTTCAATGTAGAGCAGGATATGGTGACCACCAAAATCAAGACGGGTAGCGCTTTTCTATATAAAAGTGGTTGTTTCCTTATCATAGCAATACATTTGATTTTCAAGTGAGATCACTTGAATTGCAATTGAGTCAAGTACTATCTAAAGGTCAAAATTACTCGCGAAGCTTTATCCATTCAACGGTGTTGCCATCATGGAATTTGATCACTATGGTTTGTGTGTGTAAGGTCCATTTGCCTAGATGCTGTTCTGAAATACGGTAATACCAATGATCTGTGGTTTCCCGCTTATAGTCTGGATTTCCGAGATAATTCAAGATGCCATTAGTGGTCAATGTCCGAATTGAATCGTAGTAGAGAACGGCATCCACCAGCTTGGTTCGGTATAGATAATCATCTCCGTCTTTAGCCTGCCACATCTCTACATCAAAGGCTATTTGCGCTGCAGCTGCCCCATTTTGTTGATGGGCGGAAGAAGATTCATCGGCCGAACAGGCCAACAAAAAAGAACAAGCCAGAATCAACCCGATTTTTGCATGCATGTGATAAGTGCATTGATTTCCAACAAGGTAAGGATTGCCAACCACTTCGTTAGTCGCGCGGGCTTTTTGGACGATCATCTTTTTCTACACTGATGAACTTATCAAAGTTGTAGCGGAACGTGAGCATCACATACTGCTGCAGTGTATTGGTAGAAATGTCCTCGTAGTAGGTTTCCGTGGTGGCTCGAGACAGCGCCTGGTTCTGGCCAAGGATGTCAAATGCCTCCAACCCGATCTCGGCTTTGTTGTCCTTCATGAACTTATACCCCAATCCTGCTCCCCATAAGAAATAATTGGGGTCAAAGGAATCACTGAGTCCGGCGTAGTATTGATGACTCAAACTGGTTCTGACCACTAGACCTTTCCACAAATTCCAATAGGCCTTGGCCGTGGTGCTTTGATTGAAGTAATCCGTGTTTTGGTTTGGCGACAAACTGCTGAGGCTATAGGTCTTGGAGGAATTACTGGACAGTGTGAAATCTACTTTTTCGCTGATGTTACTGCTAAGCACGGCTCCAAAACCGATGCTTGGGTTGGCTGTGTAATTGAGTTCTCTATTCAGAATTCCTGGATTTCTGCTGTACTGTGCAGTCAGGTTCAGGTTGAGGTTCGACTTGATTTTACTTAAGGGGAATCCGTAAGTTCCGAATACACTGAGGTTGTAGTAGCCGTCTAGGTTAACAGGTTCCGACAATTGCGTTCCGGGCGACAGTTCTACTCCCGAGACCGTGATTGTATCTGAGAGGGCAATGGTGGTGCTGGTACCAATGTAATCATTGATCAAACTTCCCTGCATACCAAAGAACAAAGATGATCCAGATGTTGGATTGGTGCGGCTGTAGCGTGCGTTCAGACTATACTGATATTGCTGATCCAGCAGTGGATTTCCAATGGACAATTGCAAAGGGTTGGTATTGTCCAGCACATTTTGAAGTTGTGAAATACTAGGAATGGAGGTGCGGGCTCTCAATCGCAAACGCAAGTTGCTGTTTTCAGAGAATTGACTCCTCCACATGGCCATAGGTAGGATGGCATTGAAGTTACGCTGGGTCTGACCCGCCTGTGGGAATTCCTGCTCCGTAGAGAAACTCGCCCACTGGTAGTTGAGATTAAGCAAGAAGAAATTCTTCCTGCCATTTCGGTACATCAGTCCAGCACCTCCCTCATGCAACAAATACTCACTGCTGAAAGTATTGCTGAGCTGAGATTGAACTTGGTTATACAGCCCAGAAGTAGAGTCGTAGGAAAATGTGAGCTGCTCACTTGAACCCATATCAAGGCTGGGGCTGTAATTCAAGCGCAGCATAAGCTTATCTGTGAGCGGCTCAGTATAATCCAAGCGTAAACCAACAGACTGATTCAGTTGGTCCTGTTCGCTAATTTGATCTAGGGCTGAAGTAAACGCATCCGATGCGTCGATGGCACCTAAACTGCTTTCAGCATTGGTTGGGCTGTACTCATGAGAGAGCATAGCGGAGAACGTTCGGCCTTTCTTTCCAAATTTATGCTGCCACATGAGTCGATTCTCCAGGTTATAGGTCTGTAGCTCGCTTTGAAAGTTGCTACGGTAGGAGCTGAGAATGGTATCATTCAACAAGGAAGCTGTACTGAGCTCGTTCTGTCCGTCATATTGCTGCAACGTGAATGAAGGGGTATAGATGATGGCATCTGACTCACTGATGTCGTATTTCAAGCGCAAGTTGAAGCGATGATTGACGTTCGTGGTATTGGCAATCTCCTGCTCAAAGTAATTTTGAGCGTCCACATCATTGAAATAGGTGCGTTCTAGGTTGGTAACCGAGTAATTATCTGTGCGGTTATAGAAGTAGCTTGCATTTAGGCTGAGTTTTTTATTCAATTGGTCTGTATAGTTGATACCGAATGCATTGGTATTGACGATTCCGTCTTGCTCGCCAATGAGGAAGTCGCTGGCATTGCCGCTGACTGAACCACTTCCGCCGGTACCACCTCTGCCTCCTCCTCTTCTAGATGAACTTGACGCAACTCCGGCGAGATCTGAACTTGAAAAATTCTGAACGTTGATGTTGTTACTCTGGCCCATGATAGTAATCCGCTGATCATCTTTGAAATAGTTGAGCAGCCCGTTGAGGCGGAAACGATCATCAGTTCCGTATCCACCGGAAACGTTTCCAAACGTGCCATTGCGGAACTCTTTTTTGGTCACAATGTTGATGGTCTTTTCTGAGTTGCCGTCATCAAAGCCCGTAAGTTTCGCTTGGTCGCTCAAATCGTCGAAGATCTGGATCTTGTCAATCACCTCTGCCGGCAAACTGGAAAGTGCCGAATTGGGGTCATTTCCAAAGAATGGCTTCCCATCTACTAGCACTTTTTTGACGTCTTCTCCCTCTGCCTGTACCTTTCCACCG
>CAZKMC010000257.1:0-280 GCA_964553485.1 uncultured Comamonadaceae bacterium | reverse complement strand
ACGACGATGGTGGGCATTTTTTGAATGAGGTCGCTGGCATTGGCATCCGGATTAGACTTGTATGCATTGGCATTGATCTCAGTGGTGTCACCTTTGATGATCACGGACAATAATTTTCCTATTACGGTGGCTTCGCCGAGGAGATAAGAATTCTCACTCAGAATGATCTTCCCGAGGTCCACTTCTTCATATTCCACTACGATAGTTTTGCTGAACAACTGGTAACCAATGAAGGTGGAGTGAAAGGTGTAATACCCAGGCGAAACTCTGACCTCAAAAG
>CAZKMC010000256.1:0-4182 GCA_964553485.1 uncultured Comamonadaceae bacterium | reverse complement strand
GTGAGCAAGGTGGTAACCAATCTTGCCACAATGGACATCAAAAACGGCGCATTCTACTTACTTGAAAGAGCACCTGGAGTAAGCGTGGAAGAGATCAAAAATGCCACTGCGGGAAAATTGATCTTGCCGGAAGGTGAGGTTCCGGAGATGAATGTGTAATTGAGTCAATCCTGATTGAGTCAACAAGCTTAGCTTGTTATTTAAGCCCTAGACGCTCAAGTTTATTTCCTATGTGTACATCCTTCATGTCATCTTCCAGAGCCTGAAATCCAGACTTTGAAACGGATTTGATAAACTGTCCCTGGTCCAACACATGGATCTCATCACATGTCTCTCTGAGCGTGGAGAATATGTGCGATGAAATAACCACGGTCTTTCCAAGATCACGCAGTGAGTTGATGATATCGGTAATTACAATATTACTCTGGATATCCACCCCATTGAACGGCTCATCCAAGATGAAATACTCGTTTTCTTGCATCAAAATAGCCAACAGAGCCAATTTCTTTTTCATCCCCGTGGAATATGTAGATGCATATTGGTCCAGTGGTAAATCAAAAATATTCCGGTCATCGAGATTATGGGCGTCTTTTTTTCTGGCCTGGCACATCAAACGGATGTATTCCCTTCCAGTCATCTTGTCAAAGAAGAAAGGCTCCGTAAACAACAAACCGAGGTGGTCTTTCAGTGGAGCAAGGTCAGAGACCACCTTTCCAACAAAACGCTCCAATCCTGAAATACACCTGAACAAGGTGGTTTTTCCCGCTCCATTTTCACCCACAATGCCATAGATCTTGCCCGTCTCAAATGTGATATTGATCTCTTTCAATACTTCAATTGAGCCGAATTTCTTGGAAAGGTTTTGGACGTCTATCATGCTAACAGTTGATTTAGCTTAAATATAGCCTGCTTGAAAAACCAAGGGATTACAAACAGCAATAAAGGTGGAAATGCGATGCACAAGGTAAAAATGATCGCTTGCGGGATACTAAACTCATTGGGGTAGGCTGCATATTTCGCCAGAATGAATGTGGTTAAATACACATAGCTCACAATGAGTGAAAGAAGAATAATTGCAGAATCTTCTGGAAAAAAGAACGCCAAAGCCAAACAATTTGGAATTACAGCAATCGTCAAATGGAGGATGCTAATCCCAATTTTGTGTGCGAGAAATTGCTTCGATGTTTTGCTGTGCACCCATACATAAAGCTCATTTTCAGGAGCTAAGAAGTAGTAGTGAGCCGCAATGACGATGATGAGAATCGAGAAAATTCCAAGGTTAAAATTCCCTTGATCAATTGCCAAATAGGTCAGTATCCAACTCAATGGAAAAAGCAAAATAGTGTTGCGAATCCCTACTGCGAATTCAAAAGGTCTTTTGGAAAATGGGGTTGGAAAACTAAAGTTCTGCTTTATCTGAACTCTTACCAGGGCCAGAACCATAGCCAAAACCAAGAGAATGGATGCCTGTATGAAATCTCCTTTTAGAACTAGATACGCAAGAAAAGGAAGGGCTAATAAAGCATTCTCCGAGAGTCTTAACTCTAAATACGAGGTCCTTGGAAAGCAGGTCTGGAGAAAGTAATTGCGCTTGGTAGAACTGAGTTTATACAGAAACCCTACAGCCAAAGCCATGTAGATATATGGCGCGGATTCTAGTTTGAAGTACAGCCATTCAGTGCCGGCAATAAACGCAATTGGAAAGAGCAAAAATCCGAGAATAGGATTCAATCCAAAATCCACCATTTTGCGGACATTCATTTTGAATTGAAGTGCAAAGTATCCTCTCATGCTTTTCTTACCAATTTATTTACAGGCTGCTACAACTCCACTTCTACTGAAACTGAGTCTGCCTGACCGCCAATAGGAGGGTTGATCTTGGCCACTTTGACCCAAACTTTGCCTACCTCTTTCGATTCTTTTTTCAACGCTCTGGCAATTCGTCCTCCAACATGCTCTATCAACTTGCTGCGGATGGCCATTTCCCTTCTGACCACGGCATGCACGGCCACATAATCAACGGTGTTCTTGATCAAGTCCTCTTCCAAAGCAGAGCTAAAATCAGTTTCGATCCGAACATCTACAATGTAAGCAGAGCCGATGGTTTCTTCTTCCGGCATACAGCCATGAAAGGCATACACCTGGATGCCAGTTACGTTGATTATTCCCATGAGTTTAGGATTTCAATTCCGTTCTTAATGCGTTTCAATGTTTCTTCTTTTCCCAGCAAAGCTGCCGTTTCAAACATGCTTGGACCCATTCCGGTGCCTGTTACAAGTAATCTGAAATTAGGTAGAACAGCGCCAAACCCAAGCCCCTTTTCTTCAAGACATGTTTTGAATTGATGCTCTACGTTTTGTGCATCAAAAGGTTTTGCTAACGCGAGGAAGGTGCTGAGGTCTTCCATGATTGCTCCCGTTTCAGGCTTCCACTTCTTCCGCTTCATTTTTTCATCAAATTCTGTGGGCGCAACAAAAAAGTACCTTGCCTCTGTCATTTCTTTGACAAAGCTCACACGCTCAGCCATCAATGCACAAACTCCTTGAGCGAAGCTGTCTGTAACGTCAATATTCAACGCCTTCAATTCTTTTTGTAACAACGGCGTAAGTTCTTCCGACGAATGTTGACGCAGATAATTCTCATTGAACCACTTGGCTTTGTCTGGGTTAAAACGAGCTCCAGATTTCACTACGCGATCAAGGCTAAATGCTTCACACATCTCTTCGAGCGTGAACATTTCTTGCTCCGTCCCTGGATTCCAGCCCAACATGAGCAACATGTTAATGAATGCCTCTGGAAAATAACCGCTTTCTCTATAGCCATTCATTTCACTGCCGTCTTCGTTTTTCCAGGTAAGTGGAAATACAGGAAAGCCTCCTTTGTCGCCATCACGCTTACTTAGCTTGCCGTTTCCGGTGGGCTTCAGGATCAAGGGCAAGTGTGCAAAACTGGGAGGTGTCCAACCGAAGCTTTGATACAACAAGACGTGTAACGGTGCAGAGGGCAACCATTCTTCTCCCCGAATCACATGGCTGATCTCCATCAAGTGGTCATCTACAATATTTGCCAGGTGATAAGTAGGCATACCGTCTGCCTTCATTAGTACTTTGTCGTCAAGCACAGATGTATTGATCTTGACTTCTTCTCTGATGAGGTCTGTGAAGATCACATCTTCATTGTCCGGCATTTTGAATCGAATAATGAAAGGTACTTCTGCTTTTATGAGAGCGTCAACTTCTGCTGCTGAAAGAGTGGTGGAATTCCGCATGGAGCTTCTCGTAGAGGCATCGTATTGCCACACGTTCTTGGTTTCCATTGCTACAGCTCTTTTTTCGGCGATCTCTTCTTCTGTATCGAAGGCGTAGTAAGCATGTCCCGAAGCAACCAGCTTTTCAGCGTATTGCCCATAGATCTCTTGACGTTCACTTTGTCTATAGGGACCAACATTACCTTCTTGAAGGCTACTCTCATCGGGCGAGAGCCCACACCATTTGAGAGCTTCTACAATATAATCTTCCGCTCCTAGAACCAATCTGTTTTGATCTGTGTCTTCTATGCGCAAAATGAAAGTGCCGCCATGTCGACGGGCAAACAAGTAGTTGTACAACGCGGTGCGCACACCTCCCATGTGAAGAGGGCCAG
This sequence comes from uncultured Comamonadaceae bacterium, assembly GCA_964553485.1. Taxonomy (GTDB): domain Bacteria; phylum Bacteroidota; class Bacteroidia; order Flavobacteriales_D; family Sanyastnellaceae; genus CAZKMC01. The sequence continues at coordinate 540 of CAZKMC010000256.1, read as the reverse complement.
TGGGACTAGGGGCAAATCTTACGCGAACAGGTCTTTGGGTCATAGTAGTTTAATTGGCTGCAAAGATAATAAAACCTCTACCTGCTATGGGGCAAGAACTTGAAAAGGTGCCCAGGGTAAATTCCGTGCAATCCAGAAGGACAACACCACTATGAGCAATGTTTTGCTGAACCACGGATAGGTGAAGAGGGAACGGCAGGGTTTGTGCTTGAAACGAAGAATCAGGTAACGGCCAATTTCAAATGCAAAAACCAAAATGACCGCAATGAGTAAGGGGTTGTGCGAAAGGCCGCCAAGAAGATCACCATGGATCAGGTCATGTGAAGCTCTTTGAGAACCGCAGCCGGGGCAAAACAAACCAGTGAGAGAATGGAAAGGACAAGGAGGGAATAGTCCGGGAATTTCCGGGTCATGTTTGCCATAGAAATAAAGCAATAGCGGCGCTAGAAGCACCGCTATTGCAATTAGATATTTTTTCATCGTGGTGATTAGAATTCACCAGCAGCAAAGAGAGTTTCATACGAGGAGTTTAGTTGTTAG
>CAZKMC010000255.1:0-4198 GCA_964553485.1 uncultured Comamonadaceae bacterium | reverse complement strand
ATCACCTTGCGTGTGGTTTTTGGAGCTTTGATGCTTTTTGCCGCTGTGCGATTCGCTGCATATGGCTGGATCAATGACTTGTACATTCAACCTGACTTTCATTTCGCCTTTTTTGGTTTGGATTGGCTGCAACCTTTACCTGGAATGGGGATGTATCTGGTTTTCGGAGCAATGGCCCTTGCTGCAACTGGAATCATGCTTGGTGCCTACTACCGCATCGCGGCTCCTACATTTTTAGTGCTATTCAGTTATGTTGAACTGATAGACAAGGCCACATACCTGAACCACTATTATTTGGTGACCTTGATTGCCTTTTTGCTTTGTTTGGTTCCCGCGCATGCCGCTAGATCTATTGATGCAATTAGAACACCTCAGATTCAGAGATCGACAGTGCCGGCATGGATGATCCACATCTTCATGCTTCAGGTTGGGCTGGTGTACTTCTATGCAGGAATTGCCAAACTAACCCCGCACTGGCTGTTTGAGGCCATGCCGTTGAAGATTTGGCTTCCCGCACGCGCCGACATGCCATTAATTGGAACATTCTTAGATCAAGAGTGGACGCCTTATCTGTTTGCTTGGTTTGGAGTTATTTACGACCTGACCATCGTGTTTTTCTTGTTGGTTTCAAGCACTAGGAAATGGGCTTACACAGCCGTGGTGGTGTTTCACGTGCTTACATGGGTGCTTTTTCAAATAGGCATGTTTCCGTGGATAATGATTGGGATGACGCTTGTATTCTTTGCAGCGCCCGCTCATGAACGCATTCAAAATCTCCTCGGGCCTTGGCCCAAAAAAGAAGTAAAAACCGAGAGAGCAATGTTGCCCAATTACGCGGTAGTCGGATTGCTTTGCGCATATTTTGTGATTCAAGTGGCACTTCCACTTCGCAGTCATTTTAGCGAAGGAGATCTTTACTGGCTGGAAGACGGCTATCGATTCTCTTGGAGAGTGATGTTGATGGAAAAATCAGGGCACATCACATTCCGAGTGGTAGATTCAGACAGTGGTAAATCAGCCATAGTTGACCACGGTAAAATGCTGACGCAATTACAAGAAACGCAGATGTGCACACAGCCGGATATGATCTTGCAAATGGCGCAATTCATTGCAGATGACTATGCCACTCAGGGGTATCAGGTTGAAGTATATGCAGACGCTTATGTGAGCCTGAATGGTAGTGGTAGCAAGAGATTCATAGATCCATATCAAAATTTACTGCAATTAAATGAGGCTACGAACAGAAATCTTTGGGTGTATGAATATTAGGATCATACTCGCCGGATTTTTGGTTCTACTGGTTCAATACTGTAACTCTCAGGAAGTGGTATTTACGGGGACAGTTACCGGAGGGTCAACGCATGACATTCTTCCGGGTGCGCATGTTTTAGTGAATGATTCTACTTTGCTCTTCACTTCTGAAAAAGGGCTCTTCTTCTTAAATAAATTAGGTTCCTACAACCTTCAAATATCCTACGTGGGTTTTGTGACCAAACGTTATCAGCTTGAGCTAAATGGACAATCATTTGATCAAGGTTTTCAGCTTGACGTAGCCCAGCTGGATGAAGCTGTGGTAGCTGCTGAGAAAGGGAGTTTTGGATATCGGTACAGTCCTTCTGTGGATGCCACTACGCTTTATACCGCAAAAAAGACAGAGATCATTATTCCTAATTCTGTCCCGGCAAATTTGGCCACTAACAACGCTAGACAAGCTTTTGCCCAAATTGCGGGACTAAACATTTGGGAAAGTGATGGTGCTGGACTCCAATTGAGCATTGGCGGCAGAGGCTTAAACCCGAACAGGACTTCCAACTTCAATACCCGTCAAAACGGCTACGACATCAGCGCTGATCCTTTGGGGTATCCAGAAAGCTACTATACCCCTCCCTTGCAGGCCGTTGACAAGATTGTGATAGTGCGTGGAGCTGCTGCTTTGCAATTTGGGCCGCAGTTTGGTGGCATGCTGAACTTCAAACTACAAGAAGCTCCTGAAAAGAAAACACTTGCGCTCAGAACTGAACAAACGATTGGTTCATATGGATTGTTGAGCACCTTCAATCAAATTGGAGGAAGGATCAACAAAGTTGCGTATCACGTGTACTCTCAATTCAAAAAAGGCGATGGATGGCGTGCTAACAGTGAGTTTGACGCCAGAAATATTTTCGGAAAAGTAGATTACCATGTGAATACCAAGCTCACACTTAGTGGAGAATTTACCCACATGCATTATCTGGCCCATCAACCCGGAGGACTCACGGACACTCAGTTTTCTCGCGACCCTACTCAATCTTTAAGAAGTAGAAATTGGTTCAAGGTCGATTGGAATTTAGCAGCAGTTAAGGCTAAATGGGAAATAAACACATCAAACCTCATCGAGACACAAGTTTATGGATTGTCAGCATCTAGGGAAGCTCTTGGTTTTCTTGGGCTTATCACCCGCGTAGACCCCTTGGAGGAGCGGGATTTGATTCGGGGAGAGTTCAACAACCTCGGCACCGAAACAAAATGGCGGAACACCCATACAATCTTAGGATTGCCGCAGACTTTGATCACAGGAGTTAGATACTTCAAAGGCACTACTCATGCAGTTCAAGGCATGGCAGACAGCGGTTCTGGCCCATCTTTCTCATTCATTGATGCCGATTTTTTTCCAAGATCAGATTATGAATTTGAGAATGAAAACATAGCCGGGTTTGCCGAATACGTCATGCGACTTACTCCAAGTATTTCATTTGTTCCCGGATTTCGATATGAAATGCTGAATACTTCTTCAGAAGGAAGCTATGTAGAAATAGTGAAAGATGGGGCAGGAAACGTTCTCCCTACTTACCCTCGCACGTATTCAGAGTCATCCTCCAACCCAAGAGATTTCTTATTAATGGGTGCTGGAATTTCCTGGAAGCCTCGTTCTAATTTCGAGCTATATGGCAATATTTCTCAGAACTACCGGGGCATTAATTTCTCTGATATTAGAATTCAAAACCCGAAACAAGTTGTAGACCCGAACATCCATGATGAAAAAGGATACAGCATGGACCTAGGGGTTCGATTAATGTCTGGCAAAACCTTCTTCCTTGACTTGTCATTTTTCCAATTGACTTATCAAGATAAGATTGGCAACCGATTAGATACAGTCACATTGAATGAGAATATTGGCCCACAAACCGTCCAAGTTCGCAGCAATCTCGGTAACGCTCAGATTAGGGGAATCGAAAGTGTGTGTGAAGTGAATTGGTCTGAGCTTTTTGGACTCAGTGCAAATTCAATTCAATGGCATTCATTTCTGAACACCTCGTTGATTTCAGCATTCTATGCCGATAATGCCGAAAGCGTGATTGCTGGGAAAAGGGTTGAATTTGTGCCCGTTGTCAATCTTAAGACAGGTATTAGAGCCAACTGGAAATTTATTGACATCAGTTGGCAGTATACTTTTGTAAGTGAACAATACACGGATGCTACCAATGCAGGTTTCCAATCAGACCCAAATGCGATTGTAGGTTCTATCCCCGCTTATTGGGTTCAGGATATTTCTGCAAAGTTTACTCACAAACAATGGATGCTCCAATGTGGCGTAAACAACATGTTGGATCACTCCTACTTCACACGAAGAGCAGCCGCATATCCAGGTCCCGGAATTATTCCCGCAGAACCAAGAAGCATCTACCTCACTCTTGGCTGGTCTATCTGGGAATAGCACACTTTTGTGACTACTCATCTGAAATACGGCACTAAATTTGTCGTTGAATTGAAAATACTCAACATGAAAAAATACCTTTTTATCGCCTTTTACCTCTTCCTAGGTCTTGTAGGAACTGCTCAAATCACAGTTGCAGAAACAGCCAAGAAACTCAAGATGAACGTTGATGAGATTGAAACATTGGAAGCCCCTTCTGCTACAAGCAAGTGCGGTGAAATAACAATCAAATACACAGACACGATGTTCAGTGGGGGTTGTTTAGGCAATTTAGTTCGAGTCTACACCTATACTGATGAATGCGGCGCATCGGCTACTGCAGAGTATTATGTGCAGTTGGTTGACACCCGCGGACCTGAGTTTACATCTATACCTGAAGACGTTTATGTTGAGAATGGCGCTGCTCCATTAATTCCTCAATTGGAAACCATGGACAACAGCAAAGGCAAAGTAAAAGTTGAGGTTTCTGAAGAAACTAAAAGAGATCGTATTATCCGCACATGG
>CAZKMC010000254.1:2209-4230 GCA_964553485.1 uncultured Comamonadaceae bacterium | reverse complement strand
AACACTTGTCCAAATTGGTAAAATGAAATACTTGATCGTAGGTCTTGGTAACCCAGGTTCTGAATATGTAGAAACCCGCCACAATGTTGGTTTTAAGGTTTTGGATGAACTGGCTGCTGAACTGAGTGCTTCCTTTTCTTTAGATAAAGCAGCATTTCGTGCTGAAACCAAATACAAAGGTCGGCAGCTCATTTTGATCAAGCCCATTACCTACATGAATTTATCAGGAAAAGCAGTGAATTATTGGCTGCAAACTGAAAAAATCCCAATTGGCAATCTATTAGTCATTACCGACGACATCGCCTTACCGTATGGTACGCTGCGCATGAAAGGCAAAGGCAGTGATGGTGGCCACAACGGCTTAAAGGATATCCAAGCGCTGCTCAAAACGCAGGAATATGCGCGCTTGCGCTTTGGTGTAGGTTCAGATTTTACCCAAGGTCGTCAGGCAGATTACGTATTGGGCGAATGGAAATCTGATGAAAAATTAGCGCTTCCAGAACGCTTGCAAGCTGCCGCATCAGCGGTAAAAAGCTTTGTGTTTGATGGTCTTTCCATGGCCATGACGAACTGGAACAATAAGTAAACACCCCCTTGTTAAGCTATTGTTAACTTGCTGATTTTTCTTACCTTTCATCAAATAACGAACTGATGAAATACCGTTACTCACTGCTTTTTTTCTTTTTTAAATTGTCATTGTTAGCACAATATTGCACCAATGTTGGACCAACAAGCACAGTAGATTCTAATGTAGAAAGTGTCGTTTTAAGTGGCGTGTTGGGCACTATTAATTATGTAGGCTGCCCAGGGGTAGTTGGTCTGCAAGACCTCACACAATCGGTGAATATATCACTAAATGCAGGCGGCACTTACACTATTTCGGTAAAGTTTGGAACTTGTAACGGTAATTATGCTGGCGCTGGTGAGGCATGGATAGATTTTGATCAGAACGGAAATTTTGATACGTATGAAAGTCTTGGGACATGGGTTGGCACGCCGCCTGCGCCAGTTCAAAACTGGTCATTTACAGTTCCGCCAAATTCGGTAAACGGATTAACACGTTTAAGAGTAATGCATAAAGAGCAGGGTGCGATTCCTTTGAATCCATGCGGGACTTATCAATGGGGCTCTGTTACAGATTTTGGAATTACACTTACTAATGGCCTTGATTGCACAGGTTATCCGGGCGATACTCAAAATGATGCTATAATTGTTGGAGCTTTACCATTTACAGATTCACGTTCTACAGAGATATGTTATTCCAATCAAAATTCCGTATACCCTTCACCTGATATCTATTATTATTTCGAACCCAATCCTTTGCTTGCCGAGGTGCAGGTTTCTCTTTGTGGTGCAAATTTTGATACTTTCTTGAGTGTTTTGGATATGAACGGGAATGTCATCGCCTACAACGATGATGCTTATGACTGCGCCCCACAATCAGTCCTTACTTTCGATGCAACGCAATTAGGTCCACTCTATATTGTTGTAGAAGGGTGGGGAGCATTGAGTGGAGCCTACACACTGCAAATAAATGCCAGCTATGTCGGTGTCGAAACTGCTGAAGCAACTTCATTTAACGCCTATCCAAATCCTAGTCAAGGCATGTTATATCTTTCGCCAAATACCGGTACATATCAACTATTGAATATGAATGGGCAACTACTCAAACAATTCGATACAGAAATTGAATTTATATTTGAATTGACTGATTTAGAATCCGGCGTTTATGCACTAAAAAAATTAGTGTCTGGTCAAATTCAAAAATGGCAAAAATTATGAGAATTATCATTTTAATGGTTTGGATCATTTTGGGGCCTCAGGTATTTGGACAATTTTGGATACAAAAGTCAAGCCTGGGTGCTGTAGGACGTCACCGAGCAACCGGCTGCGCAACTTCTCATCGCGGATATATTGGCCTTGGACATGTGAATGGAACAGGTCAAGATATTTCTTACAAAGATTGGTGGGAATACGATCCTGCCTCCGATGTTTGGACGCAGCGCGCCGATTTCCCAGTA
>CAZKMC010000254.1:507-2199 GCA_964553485.1 uncultured Comamonadaceae bacterium | reverse complement strand
AGTCAATAACCGAGGTTTTGTATATCAAGCTAACCAATTAGCTAAATACAACCCAAATACCAATTCTTGGTCAATGTGTGCTACTGCACCTATGACCTTTGGCCAATGGACTTGTTCTTTTGTTATAGAAGGTAGTGGTTTCATCAAAGGCGGAAATCAGCTTTGGGAATATAAACCATTGCATGATCAATGGTTTCAAAGAGCAAGTTTTCCAGGGGCATCTACGGGAGGAAGCTCAGGATTTGCCATTCAACAACGAGGATATGTTACCTCAGGCTATGTTGGCGGTTTATCAAATGTGACCGATGAGGTATGGTCGTTTCATCCGGCGACAAATACATGGCAACAAGAAATTGAATTCCCCGGAACTAAGCGGCGTTTTATAGTTGCGTTTGCACTTCATGATAGAGGGTATATAGGAACAGGAACCAACGGCATTAATTTCAATGATTTATGGCAGTTTAATCCAACAGACAACAGTATAGGCTTTGATGAAACAACCTTTGAAGTAAAAGTATATCCCAATCCAGTTATGGATGAATTAAAAATTCAAAGTTTTGGTCTTGCGCATGAAAATTTCGAGCTGTTTATTTTTGATATGAACGGAAGGTTGCTGTTGAATCAAGAATTGTTTGATTTCCAACAAACTTTAAATGTATCCCATTTGCCGGTGGGTACCTATTCATTACAAATTGGTAATGCTGACCATATTGTTTATCGTGAAAAGATCATGAAGCGATGAGGTACTTTTTATTATTTTCGATGATTTACCCTGTTCTTCTATTTGGGCAGTACAACACTTGGACCAAGCTCAACGATGTCGGTATGGGCAAGCGTGAACGTGCTGTTGGATTTTCAATAGGTAGTTTGGGTTATCTCTGCGGAGGCATCGATACTGCTGAGGTCATTCACAAAGATTTATGGGCCTATGACCCGCAAACTGATGCTTGGACGCAAAAGTCAGACTTGCCTGGTTCTCCCAGACGAGACGCCATTTCATTTGTCATTGATAGTTACGCATATGTAGGTTCTGGTATGGATAGCGTCTCCGGACCAGCTGGCACCACTCTCAAAGATTTTTGGCGCTTTAATCCAACGACAAATGTATGGTCTGCCGCAGCTGATTTTCCTGGCGCAGGGGGTGATGGGGTTTATTTTGCAACAGGTTTTTCATTGGGCGGCAAAGGCTACCTCTGTGGGGGCAAAACAGGACCTAATTTATATAACAGTCAACTTTGGGAATATAAACCAAGTAACGATCAATGGATTCAACGCGCTAATTTTCCGGGCGGATTGCGGTACCAAATGCTTTCATTTGTGGTTGGTTCGAAGGCATATGTAGGAATGGGGACTGACCAAAATATCTATAAAAAAGATATGTATTGTTATGACCCGGGGGCCAATAATTGGCAAACTATTGCTCCTTTCCCTGGTTACGAAAGGGCTTCTGCAAGTACATTTACATTAGAAGAACGTGGTTTTGTGTGCTTAGGGAATAACGGAGGCTTGCTCAAGGACCTCATCGAATACAATCCTTCGTCAGATACTTGGACACTTCGCTCAGCTTTTGGCGGAAGTGAACGCAAAGGGGCGATTTCATTTGTAATAGACAATAAAGCTTACGTAGGCACTGGCAAAGGGTATTCAGGTAAAAAAGACAGTTGGTATGTCTACATGCCTTCTAATTATGCC
>CAZKMC010000254.1:0-497 GCA_964553485.1 uncultured Comamonadaceae bacterium | reverse complement strand
ATGAGCTTCAAGCTTCTTTACAGATTTTCCCCAATCCAATTATTTCTCAATTTAAAATTAGCGGTTTAACAAGACAAATAGCAGATCTTACCATCTATACTTCCTCCGGAAAAAAGTTAATGACGTTAAACCTTTCTGATTCTTTTGAGGAAATTGTAGATGTATCTGGATTGGAAAGAGGTGTTTTTATATTTAGTTTTAGATTAGAAGATGGCCAAGTTTTGAATAAGAAAATTGTGAAGGCATGAATTTAAAAACTGCGCTACTTCTTTTCCAATTATTTGTCATCAGTTGGTTTCAAGCACAAGATTTTTGGCTGCAAAAAGATTCGGTCAATGGCCCTCCTAAGGCTGCGGCAAGTTCTTTTGTGATGGGCAGTAGAGCATATATTATTGCTGGTACTGACGACTTTGAATACAAGCGAAAAATGTATTCTTATCGCGCAGATCAAGACGACTGGGACGACGAAGTTTCATTAGGAGGCGATGGAGGTGAGG
>CAZKMC010000253.1:0-4230 GCA_964553485.1 uncultured Comamonadaceae bacterium | reverse complement strand
GATATGTGTTTCTACTCCAGTAGCAAATGATGGAACCGAATATCAAGGTATGGATGGTGCTTTGTTATATTACCGTTCACAAGACCAAGGTGAGACTTGGGATGTAGTTGATATGGTGTTACCTCAAATCGATAGCACACAATTTATTGGGTTTGATGGTGACTCGTACTCCATTCATGCACGCGGAAATACAGTGGCATTTGCTGTGTATCATGATCTAGCCGATTCTTTTGTGATGGTTTCTCAAGACAATGGAGATACATGGGAACGCACTAATTTGGTTGATTTTCCTGTCGATTTATATGTCCTTGATTCAGGATTGCCAGAAGAAGGTGAAGACATCAATGATGATGGTCTTTTCCAAGAGTATTTCAACACAGACGGTGCCGGAACATTGGTTATTGACAATGACGGAGGTGTCCACGTCTTTTATGGCGAAATGTACTACATGGATGATGATTTAGGAGATGCAAACTTCTCTTATTTCCCTGGCATGAATGGATTGCATTATTGGAATGAGAGTATGGGAGCGGATTCATCGCAAGTGGTTGCTTATGCGTATGATTTAGATGAAAGTGGAGCTTTGGAGTTAGAAGATGACATCGCATTGTATTTTGTTTCACTTTCTGGGTTTCCTTCTTGTGCTGTTGATGCGGACAACAATCTATTTGTGACTTACAGTGCCGTAATGGAAACGCACACTACAGGAGCGCAAAATTACAGACACGTTTATTTGGTTCAATCCATGGATGGGGGTGAAACTTGGAATACAGAAACTGCATGCAACCTAACTCCAGATGAGGATTTTGATGGGTTTGAATGCGTTTTTGCCAGCATGAACCCGGATGTCGATGGTCAGGTAAGATTACTTTATCAACGTGATTTCGAACCTGGCTTACACGTAAGAGGCGATTTGGACCCTCCAAGTGTGAATGATTTAGTTTACATGGACTTCAATATGGACGAATTAGCAGAATGTGTGATTGTTGGAGTTGATGAAAATCTGAAGCCTTCAGACATTACGTTGTATCCAAACCCTTCAGACGGATTGGTTCAACTGCTTGTTACTAAGCCTGGACAAAGCGTGATTTCAATTTATGATTTGACAGGAAAGCAGGTTTTTCAAACGACAACATTTGGAATATTGGAACAAATGGACCTGCGCTATTTACCTGCTGGACTTTATGTATTGGAAGTTTCACATGAAGGCCAAAAAGTATCTCAGAAACTGAGTATACAATAAGCTAAAAGGAAATATCATATAGAAAAAAAGGGGGCAATGCCCCTTTTTTTTTTGTGCTGAATATAGTTGGTCTTTTCTTTAAGTCAAATCTCAGCAAGAACGGTATCTCTGCCGCTTACTTTGTCTCCGATTTTAACTTTGATATCTGCATTTAAGGGCAAAAAGATATCTACCCTTGATCCAAATTTAATGAAGCCGCATTCATCTCCTTTATTGAGTTGATCGCCCTGTTTCACATAATATCGAATCCGTCTTGCCACAGCTCCAGCGATTTGCCTAAAAAGCACTTCATGGCTACCTGTATTGACTACAATTGTGGAACGTTCATTCTCTGTGCTAGATTTTGGATGCCATGCTACCAAGTATAAACCTGGGTGATACTTGAAGTAAGAAATCTTTCCGCCAAGTGGCATCCATTGAACATGGACATTCAATGGGGACATAAAGATTGACACTTGTATTCTCTTGTCCTTAAAGTATTCTGGTTCTTCAACTTCTTCAATCACCACTACTTTTCCATCTGCAGGACATATGACAAAGTTGTTCTGCTCAGAATTGGCAATCTTTCTTGAGGGCACGCGAAAAAACTGCGCGAATAAAGTAAACACAATTATGCTGAGAGTTAACGACACAACCAGTCCCCCGCCAATTCCAAAAAACCAACCGACAAAGAAATTGATTGCACAAAGAACAAGGGTAAGAATCATCAGGATAGAATTCCCTTCACGGTGGAATCTCATAAACTCAAATTTTCGGCTAATATCGTAACATCAAATAGAACAATGCCACAGGCACTGCAATTATTAATCCGTCAAAACGATCCAGCACGCCGCCATGCCCTGGCAGAATTGTTCCAGAATCTTTGACTCCATAGCTCCTTTTGAACATGCTTTCACTCAAATCACCAAGCGCGCCAAAAACAGCCATGATTATACCCAAAACAATCCAGTCAGTTTGGGATAGAAAATCCCAGGAAAGCGATAAAATGTAACCTACAACTCCGGACAATACAAGTCCCCCTACAAAGCCTTCGATGGTTTTTCCAGGAGATATTTTTGCTATTAGCTTATGTTTACCAATTGATTTGCCCACCAAATATGCGCCAGTGTCTGATGTCCAAAGCAAGATAAACAGGCCAATCAGCAACAGCGGCTCAAAAGCTTCAAAAACGTGCCCAAAAGTGGTCAAAAGGGCGAAAGGAAGTGCAACAAGAGTGGAACCAGCTATGTGCGTCAAAAACCGATTGTAATCTGGTTTAGAATTGACCATTTCAGCAAAAAGTTGCAAAGCAACAAGCAATGCGAAGCCAAATAAGAGTGCAGGTTCGATTTTGTTCAGGGAAACAAGAATAACTCCAGTATAGATCGAAAAACCGTTTAAAACGGCAACTCCAGCAACGAGTGGTGCTTTTTTGGAAGAACCAATGATGTTGGTGAATTCATATAGGCCGATCAAAGTGAACAAGCCAAACAACAAGATTGAACTCCAAGGACCGAAATAGATTGCGGAAATGAGCACCACAACAAAAATGAGCCCTGTGAGACTTCTTTGCCAGAAATTACTCATGATTGAACGAATTGATCAACTGGTTTGCACGTATCACATCTAAACCTCGAACGTGAAGTTCTACTTCACCAAAATGATAGTTAGAATCTCGTTTGTTAATCACAATTGTCGGAATACCCTCGTTTTCTAACAACTGCTTTAGCACGTGAATTTTGATGGGATCTTCTTCCGAACCTATACGTGCCCACCCTTTCATTCAAGACCTAAATTAGTTTTGATTCAACTCATCACCAGATGTTTCATGTTTATCATCTGACTCTTCTGAAGAGCTATCCGGCTCATCTTTCGTAGCAATAGCAGCTTTTTCAACGACCTTTTCAGCAGCTGTTTCAGCTGCTGCTTCGGCCGTTTCCTTAAGGTCATCTAATTCACCCGACTCACCGCTTGGTACTGGGAATTTACGCTTTCCAATTATTTCTTCTAGATCTTCTTTAAAAATGACCTCTTTTTCGAGCAATTTTTTAGCAAGACTTTGAAGCTTCGATCTGTTTTGACTCAAAATTTGTTTTGCACGCTCATACGCACGTTCTATAATCTCGCTTACTTCTTCATCAATAATACGAGCAGTTTCTTCACTGTATGGTTTTGTGAAATTGCTTTCTCCTGAAGAATCATAATAGCTTCGGTTTCCAATTCTTTTATTGAGGCCATAAACTGTAACCATGGCATAGGCCTGTTTTGTCACTTTCTCCAAATCACTCAGTGCTCCCGTGCTGATCTTACCGAAGATCACTTCTTCTGCAGCCCTACCTCCCATGGTAGCGCACATTTCATCAAATATTTGCTCCGTAGTAGTAATTTGTCTTTCCTCCGGAAGGTACCATGCAGCACCTAGACTTTGCCCACGAGGAACAATAGTCACTTTTACAAGTGGTGAAGCATGCTCAAGGAGCCAGCTGACTGTTGCGTGTCCTGCTTCGTGATAAGCAATGGTTTCTTTTTCTCCTGGAGTGATAATCTTATTCTTCTTTTCCAACCCGCCTATGATACGATCTACCGCATCAAGAAAATCTTCTTTGGTTACCAGTTTTCTATTTTTTCTTGCCGCTATTAGTGCAGCTTCATTGCAAATATTTGCAATATCAGCTCCACTAAACCCTGGGGTTTGTCTTGCTAGAAAATCAATATCTATGCTGGTGTCTACCTTGATTGGACGCAAATGCACCTCAAATATGGCCTTACGCTCATTTAAGTCTGGCATGTCTACATAGATTTGACGGTCAAACCTACCAGCTCGCATCAAAGCCTTGTCTAAAATATCGGCACGGTTGGTAGCGGCTAGAATAATAACCCCGCTATTAGTCCCAAACCCGTCCATTTCCGTAAGCAATTGATTTAGCGTGTTTTCTCGTTCATCATTTGACCCCAGATTGGCATTTTTCCCTCTGGCTCTTCCGATGGCATCAATTTCATCAATGAAA
>CAZKMC010000252.1:1458-4233 GCA_964553485.1 uncultured Comamonadaceae bacterium | reverse complement strand
AGATAGGAGACTTTGTGTCCTGCTGTGCGGTGTTCACCCAGCCAAGCTGCGGCCTCTTCCAACATGTGCTCCGTAGCTCCTTGCGAGGTGGGCAATGGATGTTGGTTTTTCAACTCTATACAGCCCCAAAGCAGAAAGAGTGAGACGGCAGCCAATCCCGTCCATTTAAACTTGAAATTTAGGACAAGCAATTTCAACAGATAATCGCCGCCAAGTAAAACTAGGGGAATCATAAGTGGCACCACCGTGGCTATCACCCTCACCAAACCTAAACTTCCTCGTTCCCCTTGCCACCACAAAAGACTATGAACAAAGAGCACACCTGTTGCAGTTCCAAAAGAGAGAATAAAGAGGAACTGAGCCCTTTCCTCGCGCCAGCTAAGAAACATGCAACAAACACCCATGAGGAATAAGGAAATGAACGGCAGACCCCATATTTGCTGTGAACTTTTCACGAAATGCCACAAGGACCCGCTGCCGTAAATATCTTCTGCGCCAGTGTATGGATTATTGTGGATGTACCAGAGCGGATCTTCAAGGAGTGCACAACCAAACAGCGCGAAAAGTACTGAACCGAGTGCCAAAAACGGGAGCGCTTTCCATTGCTTTTGATAGCTGATCCAGATGGCTAGAAGTGGCATCAGGACAATGTATTCTGGCCGACAATACGGCAAAAATGACGCGGCAATTGCGCCGGCAATGAACCGTTTTTTATAGACCAAAGCTACACTCACAACCGCCACAGTGCTGAACAAAATTTCCGTCATGCCGGCATAGATCATTTTCAGGTACATGGGCGAAAAAAGCAGGAATATCATAATGAGCGGCAGACTCCAGGGCCTTGGACCAATGGCTTTGTTCAGCACATAAGCCGAGATGGCAAAAAGAATCAAATTGAAGAGCACCATGCCGCTGAATCCAAACTGGGCAAAGGGTGAGGACAAGATGGTGAACAAAGGTTTGCCCCAATGATCCAAGAGTAATTCCGGATGTTGCCAGCTAAAACGAGCGATTTGATAATGGTACACCCCGTCTCCGGGATCTGGCAATGCGGGCAAAATGAAATGTACCAACCACAGCAGCGCCACTGCACCTGCAAGTATGGCTGTATGGAGGTATTTCTGCATGAGTGATTATTTTTTCAGATAAGTGCGATCGAACAAATTGTACTTCAAGATGCAATAGATGGCTCTGACACCGTCTCGCCAGCCAATTTTTTTACCCTCGGCATAGGTTCTGCCGTAGTAGGAAATGCCCACCTCGTAAATTCTGATTCCGGGAATTCTACTGAGCTTGGCCGTGAGTTCTGGCTCAAATCCAAAGCGATTTTCCTTCAGGAGCAAGCTTTTCACCATTTCCACGCGCATCAATTTGTAACACGTTTCCATGTCGGTCAAATTCAAATCCGTAAACATGTTGCTCAAGAAAGTCAGGAATTTATTTCCGATGGAATGCCAGAAGAACAGAATGCGGTGAGGGTTTCCTCCTAAAAAACGAGAGCCATATACCACATCAGCGTCGGCATGGAAAACAGGCTTGATCAACAGGTTGTATTCCTGCGGATCATACTCTAAATCAGCGTCTTGCACAATGCAATAATCGCCTGTAGCAAGCTCTATGGCCTTGTGAATGGCAGCGCCTTTTCCTTGGTTTTTGTCCTGAAGATGGTAATTGACTTCCACCTCCGGATGTGCAGATTTCCACTGCTCAATCTTACTTTCTGTCGCATCTGTGGAGCAATCATTCACGATCACCAGCTCAATGCCAATGTCATGCACCAATTTCACTTCCAGTATTCGATCTAGAATCTGAGTAATGGTGGCCTCCTCATTGTAGGCCGGAATCAATATGGACAGCTTGCGAAAGGCAATAGACATAGCCGGCAAATATAGCAAGTTTGTCGAAAGCTCTAAAGGCTAATTCTCTGAGGGCGACAAATGCGAAAGCTCCAATTTTTCCAATACGATCGGGACGCCTTCAGGATTCCAGATCTGAAAATAGTAATGATCTCCATTCCTCGTCGGCTCTGGGCTCAGGAAATACAAAGACGTATCACAAACGCCATTTAGCGGAAAAACTTCGAGGGCCAAATAACCATAAGACGCATCATTGTGTTTGGCATAAGTTGCAAGGACAATTTTTGGGCTATCGCCCGAGGAATGAGCTGAATCTACCCGTAGTGTCACTCTTGCACGGACCCAAAAATGGTCTCCAATCAATAAACTGTCCACAGGCCAGTGAGACTCCACCAGATAATAGGAACCTTCCGGGAAAAAATGTGCTCCTGATTCTAAATTTGTGACTAAAGGGCTGATGTGGTAACCATCAGAACCCTCCCACGCTCTTGCTCCACCCATGTTACGATCAATGAGGAGCATGTCGTAGGCGCCTTCAGGAACATCTGTTTTTCCAAATACCTCCCAATAGTAGGAAGAAGTTATTCTTGAAGGATCTAGGACCCCTTTGAGAAATTGCCAACTCTGGAACAAGTTGAGCACCACGCAAAGCGAGGCAAATGCGAGCACAAGAATCTTGATTTTATATCTCCATTGTACCAATAAAGCACCCAAGATCACTGCCAGAATAGGGTAGATCTGCACCATGGCTCTTTGCCCAAAAGACTCCGCATACCACCAATTGCTCCATGAACTCGAAATCCACAAAAAGAGACTAAAAAATACCAAAACAGGCCAAAAAAGACTCTTTTTCCATTTAAAAAGAGCAAAAAGACCGGGAATCAGTAAAATGAAGAGCGGCGAATATACCAGCCAGCCT
>CAZKMC010000252.1:0-1448 GCA_964553485.1 uncultured Comamonadaceae bacterium | reverse complement strand
CCAGCCTTTGCGGAATGAAAACAGGAAATCCAGGGTGTGGGGTTGCCAGAAGTCGAGACCTTCTCCAGCATTGTTGTAGCTATAAAAGAACCATTGATTGCTGGTGTATTTCCAATAAACCAGCTGCAGCATTCCCACCAAAAATCCTGGTAAAATCACTTGAAAGAATTTTGCCCATTTCCAATTTGCTCTGAGGTGAGTAAAGTATTTCGGTAGGAGAAATAGCGCCGGAATGAACACGATAAAGACCTCGGTTGGACGGATCACGCACATCAATGCCAGTACAAGGAAAAGTGCCGTAAGCTTTTTGATGTCTGGTTTTTTAAACAATTCTGCCGTAAGCCAAAGCACCGTGGCCGTAAGCCCAAATAATACCCCATGCACCAACCCCGAACTCAACCATGCCGTGAGTAAATAATTGGTTCCCAGGCCAATACACAAGATCAAAATAGCGCTGACCTTATCTGAAAACCAAGAGCGTAAAGCCCCCAAAAGTGCCAGTATTCCCGCAGAAAGCAGCAATAAATTCCATATCCACATTGCCCGTTGGTAGGGCCACGAAAAACCATCCGCAGGAGCTTCCGTACTCAACGCAATTAAATGTCCCACCAAAAATGCCGGGGCATCCAATAGAGCTTTTCCTAATGGATATTTAATGACTCGTTTGTTGCGGGTGATGTCGACCACTTGATAAGCCGTGGGACTAGGTTCGTATTGTGCATACACCTCATCCAACCATGATTCTTGTTTATGCAGTCCAGGGTCTTGGTAGATGAAAGTAGCAGGGAGGTAGAGGTAATAGCCAAACGCATCCCACGCCATGTAGTTTTTCGGAGCATGGCTCAGTGAAAGGCTCCATCCCACCGCGCAAACCAGCAACGCCGCCAACAGCGAGTTGCTGTTCGCCAGCCATGTATTTCGCCAATGAGAGGTTGATTTTGTCATGCCGGGTTCAAAGAAACGAAAAGGAGGAGGATATGGGTAAATGTTTATGGTGAATGGGTTAGGGGTGATGGTAAAATGTGGCAAGTTTCAGGAAAGGATGTTTAAAGGTGTAGGCCCGGATCCCATCCGGCCGTTAGTATCACGTTCCCCAAATGTTAATGCGTGGATCCAAATCAAAAAGGACCAAAACACAAGCCCCAGAGGGGCGGATTATCAATAGCCCGGTCCGCAAGGGCCGGGGAGAAGGTTCATGGGTTATGAGCAAATGTTTATGGTGAATGGGTTAATCTGGCAGGGGGTAGAATTACAAATTGAAAATGAAAAATTGAAAATTATTGTTCAGAACGAAAAATCAACAAAGACAAAAAAGCCCGGTACGGGAGACCTCCTGTTAACCCCGAGCGGGAGCTCTGGATGCACATGAACGAAACATTCCCGTAAGCCCCAGCGGGGCGACCTATCCATAGCCCCGAGCGGGAGCTCGGGGTAAAATACACGCCCCA
>CAZKMC010000251.1:0-4241 GCA_964553485.1 uncultured Comamonadaceae bacterium | reverse complement strand
CATCAGGCCTTATAAAAACAGTTTCGCCAAAAACGAACATGTTTTCTATATAAACAAAGGACTCGGTGATATTCTCAGCCCTAAAGAATACCCATGAAATGAGGATAGCGATAAGTACCACTAAATTTTTGGCCATTTTTCCGGAAAATGAAAGCTCTTCTCTTCGGCTTTTGAATCGAAAAATACGTTCTGCGCTTAGCAAAATGGCATGTGTTACTCCCCAGAGTAGGAAGTTCAAAGATGCGCCGTGCCAGAGTCCAGACAGAATCATTGTTATCCACATGTTGACATGGCCCCTGAACTTCCCTTTCTTGGATCCTCCTAGCGGGATGTAGACATAATCTCTAAACCAAGATGACAATGAAATGTGCCAACGATCCCAGAATTCTTTGAAACTGACAGCGGCATAGGGTTGGTTGAAGTTTCGTTTGAAATGAAAGCCCATTAATTTGGCCAATCCTCTTGCTACATCGGTATAACCGCTGAAATCGAGATAAATTTGCATTGCAAAAGCAATAATGCTAACCCATGCTAAATAGGCAGATTGCTCCGGTACCACATATGAAAAGGTCTGGTTCACAATCACCGCAATATTGTCGGCAAGAACCATTTTCTTAAATAACCCAACAACAATCAATTTCACCCCGTGCCAGCGCATGATGGGTGAAACGAATATCTTTTTTTCGAGTTGTTGGAGCATGTCCTTTGCCCGAACGATAGGGCCTGCAACCAGTTGAGGAAACATGGCTAAGTAAGCAAAGAATTGAAAGATCTTTTTTGTCGGGGTGAGCCTGCCTCGATATACATCGATGGTATAGCTCATGCTTTGAAACGTATAAAAACTAATCCCAACGGGAAGCACCAAAGTGAAGTCAGGAATATGACTTACAAGGTCAAGCTCAACCCCACCAAATGAAGCGATGTCCTCAATAGTCCTCCCAATAAAACTGGAGTATTTGAAAGCGACTAAGGACCCTAGGTTTCCCACCAAAGACAAAATCAGCCATAACTTCCTTTGGCCTGTATTTTTGGTCATAGCAAGGGCTGCGTAATAATCAATCAGTCCGCTAAAAATGATCAGAAATAAAAAACGCCAGTCCCACCAACCGTAGAACACAAAGGACATGATGGTGAGGTATATCCAACGCCTTTCCAGTTTTTTTTGCATCACCGGCCAGGCCAGGTAAAACAAGGCAGCAAAAACAAGGAAAACCAATGAATTAAATAACATACCTAGCGGTGTCTCTCCAGAAAGATTTTGGCGTTGATGAAGTTAAACAGAAACTTCTTATAGGAATTTGGAAATGAATCTTGGCCCAACAGCTTTGCAATCTTGTCCTTCTCAAACAATTCAAAAATTGGTGAGTCATCCAAGAAAAATGCAAGATGGTCTGGATTCTTAAAATCAAAAACACTGTTCAAGGAAGCATTGAATCCTTTTTTCTCCCTGCTCAACCTTACTTTGTCATTCAGGATGCCTTTCATCGCAGAACGCAAAATGTACTTATTATATCCTTTGTGGATGAGGTGTTCATCTGGGATGCTGTATGCAAAATCAAATAGTTTTCTGTCCAGAAATGGACTGCGGTTTTCAACTGAATAGCGCATACTATTGAGATCGTCCTCATGAAGGATGACTCTGACTACTTCGTGAAATAGCTCGTTCATCATCCTGTTGCGCAGTAACTTACCGGTATACAGAGTTTCTGTAAATGGCTCGTTGAATTCCGATTTTAGGAATCCTTTAAAAATTGAGTTGTTGAGATAAATATGGTCACGTTTAGAAGGGTCGTCAAAGTAAAGGTCATGCTTCCTAAATCCCGGGTGACGCACAAATCCCAAAACTTCCTTTTCCCAGTCAGATTTGAATTCTGCAAATTTTGGGTGATTGCGCATTTCATACAAATGCAAATTGAAGTGATCGTAGTACCCTGTAAACAGCTCGTCTGCTGCCGTACCACTCATAGAAATCCTGTAACCGTGGCCGGCTATTTCCTGACTCAAAACGGAATGAACCAGATAAGAAATTGTTGCAACGGGAGCATCATGATAAGCAACTAGGTCTTCAAGTCTGGCTTTATAATTTTCGCTGGGGTCCAAAACTATCTGTGTACAGGCACACCCTGTATCATCTATAGTGGCCTGAATGTTTTCTCGCTCGTCATACCGCGGGTCCTCATCAATGATTGAAAAGGTCTGAACGGTTGAATTGAATTCTTTTGCTGCAATTGAAACCAGCGAAGCAGAATCAACACCTCCACTCAAGCAAAATGCCAGAGGCACATCAGATCTCAAACGAATGCGCAAACTTTCAATAAGGTGATGCCGAGTGCCTTCTATTGCCTCTTCTTTGCTCATCGAACTTGGCTGCACTGTGGGACGCCAATAGTTGAAAGGGCGGATTGGGTCCAATCCGTTTACCCATGCATTTTGAGCAAAACCTAATTCAGAAATATCATGGAAGAAGCCTTCTTCGGTTTTGTATAATGACTTGTGGCCGTTTACAATATACCTGAGCAAATGATCCGTGTTGACAGAAGGTTTCACTCCACATAATGAATGAAGTGTGTTGGTTTCTGATGCGAAATAAAATCCCTCAGAAGTTTGTCTGTAGTACAAAGGCTTTTCACCAAATCGATCTCTAGACAAAAGTAGCTTTTGTTCTGCACGGTCATAAAGAGCAAAAGCCCACATGCCTTCAAAGTATTCCACACATCGCTCGCCCCACTTACGATAAGCTTCGATCAAGACTTCAGTATCAGAAGACGTGGAAAAATGTACACCTTCTGCCTGTAACTGTAGACGAATTTCTACATAGTTGTAAATCTCTCCATTGAAGACCAATGAATAATTATGCTTTTCAAATGGTTGATGAGAACGAGCGTCTAGATCTATGATGCTCAACCGAGCATGCAATAAGCTAACATGTTGGTTGCCTGAAATGTACGTCCTAAAATCTTGATGATCAGGACCTCTAAGATGCATGGCCTCGAGAGCTCCATGAATGCACGATGGTGAAAGTGGTTTTGATCCAATAAATCCAGCAATGCCACACATGGATTAGCGTAGTTAATTTGGCGCCAAAAGTAAGTAAACTAGCTCAGACTGTTTTTGCTAATCGTTCAAGATCTTCCAAGGTATGGATATCGGCATTGTTCGCAATTACGAAGCCGCAATGAGCGCTGAGAAACTCATTGAACAGTGCTTCCTTCTTTACAATTCTGAAAGCGGCATTCTGAACACCATTCGAATCGGCACTCATGACTTCCCAGAGCCCATAGTCCTTCATTAACTCAAACCCCCGATCCATTTGATCCGCGGTGATTTGGGGACTATTGGCTTGTGGAATGATAACTGTTTCTACTGCCCCTTTGGCAGTAACTACTAGATCCATGACAGCTTGGCGAATGGCGATGATTTTTGGTGTCATATCATCTGCCAATTGATTTGGTCGCTTTAATGGAATTGCACCAAATTCTCGAGCTACTTCTAGGATTTCGTCATCATCAGAACTCACATAGATGTCTTCTATATGTTTGCTTGCTTTGCAAGCTTCAATAGTATAGGCCATCAAAGGCTTTCCTAAGAAAGGGTATATGTTCTTTTTTGCCAGTCGTTTGGAGCCTCCTCGGGCAGGGATTATCGCAATGGTTCTGCCGTGATTCATGGCATGATTTTTAGACATCATTAAGAGTATGAATATTAATCTCGAAAAGTCAACCTTTCAGTAGGGCAAGTTACTAAGAGATTGTACTAGTACCAGACTTTTGACATTAAATACCGAATTCTCAATCGAAGCTACCAGCCAATCAATTACCAAAGATACTTGATATGATTGTGTGACATTTGATGAGTCAACTACTGATTGCCAAACTAACAATGCGAGTTCTTAATTACACATACTACCTGATTTTTGCCTGCCTAACCGGACTAGGTGCCCTATCTACAAGTGCTCAATCTTGTGAGGTAAGTGCTTCTTTCTCAACTACTAACAACAACTTAACGGTCAGCTTTCAGGATTTGTCGGTTTCTGAAGATTGCCAAATCGTTGCTTGGAGCTGGAACTTGGGCGATGGAACAACATCAACTATTCAGAATCCTACCCACACTTATCCGTTTTCCAATGGATTCCATGTGTGCCTTACAATTTCTGTAATGAGATTGGACAATAACATTTCTGAACATGTCATTTGCGAAGAGGTTTTCGTAGAAATTGGCCTTCCATGTGCACTCAACGCTGA
>CAZKMC010000250.1:0-4270 GCA_964553485.1 uncultured Comamonadaceae bacterium | reverse complement strand
CAACGTACTAATTTCGTCACGTTTTGCTCTAATAATACCTCCACCACTGGACGAATCAAGTCAAAAAGAAGTTGTGCGCAATCTTCCTCGGGCCGGAGGCCCAAAATAAAAGCTTCTTCTCCAAAATCCTTGTTCAACTGAGCCACTACAAGCTTTGTAAATTCCTTGCGCGTGAGCTCTTTCGGTAGTAATTCCCATTGGATAGTGAGCGTATTCATTCTTCTCTATGGATGATGATGTTGACGAATTCTTGCAGCACTGTGACGCCATTTTCATTCAGATTGCAGGCGTGGAGATGGCTCATGGCCTCGTCTACATGGGATTGCATTCTGATCTTTAGTTCTTCTCTTGCCCCGGTTGTCTCAAAAAAGTTTTTGAACGCCTCCACTTTTTGATTATTGGTCATTCCAGACTTCAACGCTAGGGAAATCTCTTCCAATTGCGTTTCGGAAGCCAGTTCATGGGCTCTGATCCACAAAAATGTTTTTTTGTCCGCCAAAATATCTCCTCCCACCAACTTCCCAAATTTCTCTTGCTCTCCAAATGCATCGAGATAGTCATCGCGCAGCTGAAATGCCAAGCCGATCTGCTCTCCGAACTTGTAGATATGCTCACAATCTTCCTCTGACGCATTGGCAACCAAGGCTCCCGTTTTTAAAGCCGCCGCCAAAAGCACGGAGGTCTTAAGCCGAATCATTTCAATGTATTCAACTACATGCACATCCGTTCTGTTCTCGAACTCCATGTCCAGTTGCTGTCCCTCACAAACTTCGATTGCAGTGGTTGAAAAGAGCTGGAGCAATTGTGGTAGCTGATTCGGCTTGCTTTGTGCCAGAAGTTGGTATGCCTGTACAAGCATGGTGTCTCCTGAAAGAATGGCTGCATTGGTATTCCACTTCACATGCACCGTTTCAAAGCCGCGTCTGAGAGGAGCCTGATCCATGATGTCATCATGCATGAGGGTGAAATTGTGAAAAACCTCAATGGCCAGAGCTGCGGGAACAGCATCTTCTGCGGACCCATCAAATGCATCAGTCGCTGCAAGAACAAGAGCAGGGCGCAGCCTTTTACCCCCCAATTTGAGCAGGTAATGGATGGGAGCGTATAGCTCTCCTTTTTTTGAGTTTTCCAGATAAGTATTTAGGGAAGCCCTAATCATTTCCTGGTATCGGGAGAGGGCGCTTTTCTGCACTTCTTCTTTACTTGTTGTCAATCTATCAGTTGTTTAAGCAGGTACTCTCCATAACCGCTTTTAAGCAGCGGTTGCGCCAAATCTTTGAGCTGGTTGCCTGAAATATATCCCATTCTCCAGGCTATTTCTTCGATGCAGCCAATTTTTTGTCCCTGTCTTTCTTCAATCACTTGTACAAACTGCCCCGCTTGCATCAGACTTGCAAAAGTGCCTGTGTCCAGCCAAGCTGTTCCTCTGTTCAACTTGCTCACTTTCAGTTTTCCTTCTCTTAAGTAAGCCTTGTTTACATCAGTAATTTCGTATTCCCCTCTTGCGCTGGGCTCAATGTTTTTGGCTATTTCAACTACACTATTGTCATAGTAATACAAACCAGGAACTGCATAGTTCGATTTGGGTTTAGTTGGCTTCTCCTCTATGGATAAGACGTGGTCTTCCTTGTCGAACTCAACCACCCCGTAGCGCTCTGGATCTCCAACGTGATAGGCATAGACCATACCACCAACTACATTTGTGTTCTCTCTTAGTATTTTTCCAAAACCGGGACCATAGAAAATATTATCTCCAAGAATTAAAGCCACTTTATCCGTACCAATAAAGTCTTCACCAATTACGAATGCTTGGGCCAACCCGTTGGGCACTTCTTGAATAGCATAGGAGAAGGAACAGCCTAATTGACTTCCATCGCCCAGTAATTTTTCGAATCCAGGAAGATCATGAGGGGTTGAAATAATAAGAATATCACGAATACCGCTTATGAGCAGCGTAGAAAGCGGGTAGTAGATCATGGGCTTGTCATAAACAGGCATAAGCTGTTTACTAACCGCTTTGGTAAGGGGATGTAATCTTGTTCCACTGCCACCGGCGAGAATGATGCCTTTCATGATTCGATCTTTGGTTCAAATGTTTCCTTCTTCTGCTACTTCCGGAACCTCTCTTCTTATCTGGAGTCCTTCAAGTTCAATGTCATCTTCTTCATCTATCAACTCAAGGAATGGTTCTTTGAAAGCTTTGGTAGTAATTGAACGCTCAAAGCTCAGCAACAAAGACGGGAGTACCAGTAAGTTAGTGAACATTGCTATAAGCAGCGTCACAGAAACAAGTATGCCCAGTGCGCGTGTCCCTTCAAAATCAGACAAGCCAAACATGGCAAACCCGAAGAACAGCACTATTGAAGTGTAGAGCATACTAATGCCAGTCTCTTGAACAGCCAACAATACTGACTCCTTGATATTCCAAGCATGATGTTTCAGCTCTTGCCTGTACTTGGCCAAAAAGTGAATTGTATCATCCACTGAGATTCCGAAAGCGATACTGAACACTAAAATTGTAGATGGTTTGATTGGAATTCCAGCAAACCCCATGATCGCCGCAGTTGCCACCAAAGGAATCATGTTGGGAAGCAGAGAGATCAATACCATTCTAGCTGACCGGAAAAGCAAAGACATAATCACGGCAATCACACAAATTGCAAGTAAGAGAGAAATAAACAAGTTCCGCACCATGTAATTTGTGCCTTCAAGAAACACAACACTGGTTCCCGTAAGGGTGATTTCGTAATTTTTAGGAGGAAAAATTGAATCGATTCTAGGTCTTAATTCATCCAACAAATAGCCCATTTCCTTGGTGCCGATATCCGCAACTTGCGTAGTAATCCGCGTTCTTCTTTTCAATGAATCCAAGAATGTTCCTTCCACTCCTCCCGTTTGATAATTACTCTGAAAATACGGGCCTATAAAGCTTTGTTCATTACCCCGAATAAGGGTGTATTTGCTTTCATCGCCGTTGTAGAATGCCTGTTTGGCAAATTTGGTTGCGTCCACTATGGACAGCGACTTACTGAATTGAGGGTACTCTGCCAGGAGATCTTGCAATTTTTCGATCCGCTTGAGGTTGTTGGATTTGATAATTTGCCCATTGCGTCTTGCATCAACAACTACTTCAAATGGCATTACACCATTGAATTGATCCTCGAACCAACGGAGATCGGTTATCACTTTATCTGTCTGGGGAAGGTCATCTACTATGTTACCAGTAGTCTGGACCTTGGTTAGACCATAAAATCCTATTACTAGAATGACGGCAGTGGAGATATATACTCCGCGTCTTTTTGTCTGGACAACATGCACCAATTTGTTTACTACCAAGGCCAACCATCTGCGGTCTAGGTGACGCACATGCCTGCGACGAGGCTCTCTGATATAAGAAAACAAAGTAGGGATGGTGATAATAGAGATGACAAAAACTGCCACAATATTGATTGAAGCTACAACCCCAAAATTCTTGAGAATAGCACTATCGGTAAAAATGAAAGTAGCAAACCCCATGGCCGTAGTCATGTTGGTAATAAAGGTGGCATTGCCTACTTTTTGGATCACACGTGTAAGTGCTTTGGCCTTGTTCCCGTGCTTCTTAAATTCCGAGTGATACTTATTGAGCAGATAAATACAATTGGGGACCCCAATGACTATCATCAAAGGAGGAATTAATCCCATCAACATAGTAACAGGGTAATCAAAGAGAGCCATGGTTCCTAAAGACCATACAACTCCAACACTCACCACTACCAAACTAACCAGCATTACCACCACATTACGGAAGAAAAGCAATAAGAGTAATGCCGTAACCGCCGCCGCAAGGAGGATGAATAAGCGGAGTTCGCCCTTCACCCTTTCCGTCATTTCTGTGCGGATATAAGGCAATCCACTGATATGGGTCTTGATCCCGGTTTGTGCTTCAAAACTATCAACAAGTGCAGCTATCTGCTCCACTGACGCTCCTCTGTTTTCGCTATTGAAAAGCTCTGCATTCACAAAGACCATCATTAACGTAACTCCTGAATTTCGTTGATAAAGTAGCCCTTCATAAAAAGGCAGGGTCCTGATCTTTCTTAGTACCTCATCCACCTCAGCTTGGGTTTTAGGAGCCGTTGACATCAAACGCCTAAACTCAAACCGCACTTCTTCTTTGTTGGCAATCAACTCATAACTCTGGGGAATGGCAAACACAGAATCGACTGCCTTCACCATGATTTCGATTTCCACTCCGTTAATCAAGCTATCCAAAGGCACTTTTACGTTC
>CAZKMC010000249.1:2076-4298 GCA_964553485.1 uncultured Comamonadaceae bacterium | reverse complement strand
GTAGAAAGCTCGTCGTGGTCTCTATATGCCCCTGTATTGTCAATCAACACTGCATTTTCAATTCCATATTTCGTGTAGTCAATCTTCGCAGGATCATTGCTGCCAATCATAAATACACGTTGTCCATTGATCAATAAACAGTTACGTTCAAGGTCAATGTCAATTGAACCCGCAAAAGTACCATGCACAGAATCATTTTCTAGCAGAGCGGCTCTTTTAATTAGGCTCTTTTCATCAATGCTTCGGGTAACAATAGCTCGCAAACGTAGTTGCTGTCCTTTTCCTGCTTGACGAACCAACTCTCTGGCAGCCAAACGGCCGATACGGCCAAATCCGAAAAGGACCACGTCGCGAGGCTCCAGCGGGGTGCTGTCTGCCATCATGAAGTTGCTAAGTTTGTCTTCCAGAAAGTCTTTGCGCGAATTAAATCGATCGCGCTCTGCCAGCCATTCGCTTGCCAATTTGCCAATATCAATCTTGGCCGGAGCAAGGTCCATGGCATACAAGTCTGCAGCTAAATCAGCTGTGTCAAACACACTGATTGGCTTTTTCACTACTTCCGCAGCGTACTTGTGTAGCCTTAAAATTTCTGAAACGGTGGTGTCCGACATGTGGTTGCGGAAAAGCACCAACTCAATTGATTTGTCAAAAAGAAGTTTGCCTACTGAACTTATAAGTTCCACGGCTGCTTTTTCTTGTTTCATGTAAACCTGCAGTTCATTGCTGTAAGTTTCCTGAACAGTTGCCTGTGACATATGTATGGATATAATTTAGATTCCTCACCTAAAATTCGCTGCAAAAGTACTTCGCTTTCAAGGAATACGCCAATTCAAAGGCCCTTATTATTTGTTTCTCATTGCTTTACAAAAGGTGTGATCCAGACACTTTTATCATGGGCTATTGCTTTGAGTAAGTATTGGCCACTTGGCAGGCGACTTAGGTCTATTTCAAATTGCCTTGGCCACTCTTCCTCGGCGAAAGCCAAAACCTTCCCTTGAATAGAGATTATTTCCCAGTGAACTAGGGGCATTGGAGAGAGGACAGTAAGTTTGTCTGAGGCTGGAATTGGAAATACACTCAGCTGCAGTTTGACTGCATTCTGCACATGTGTATCCATGGTTTTAATGGGCAGAATCATCCGTGTATCATAAAATGGCGAAAAGCGAATGGTATTCTCCGCACTGATAGGGTTTACAAGACTATCAGGGTTGGCATCGGGGTACATTTCTTCACCAGTATTTGCATTCCGGTTGTACTGCGGATAATTAGAACTACTCACATCCACGCGCAGTTGATGTCCTGGCAGAACAGTATGCGCAAGAGGAGGGAAGTCCATTTCCACTTCATAAACAGTTCCTGGCGACATCAACTCTTCTTGTGCCAACGTGAATCCATTTCTAAACCTCATTCTTTGAGCGGTGTAATTCAGAAGGTAACTATGGCCTTCCTCGTCTACATCTGTGAGCCGGAGCATAATATCAGTGTCTGGCATATTGGATCCGATATGCAACACCACCCGAACATTTCCATTTATTTCTAGAGAGTCAAGCTGAGGTGTCGTTGAAATGGCGTACATGTCTGGCCTTGACTCTACCTCAGGCACCTGGTCATATGGGCCTTGTTCCAACAAATCAGAAAGGGTAGGACCACCTATGGTTGGAGATGGGTCAGTTGGGTCATAGCTATATGAGATCGCATAGTTGTCGTCTTCCGGCTCATTCGGCACCCATTGTAATCCAGCGTGCATGTAGTAAGTAGCATCTTCAGTTACCTCGGGAGGCCAGACATCGGTAGTACGCCACTCGTCGCTGCCCATCTGAAAATAGGTGATTACCTCGCGGTCATCCCATCCGTTTTGTTCGTCAAAGAGATGATAATCAAGGAATTGTCGTTCGATTTCAATGTTGGTCCCCGCGGCATATGGGAAGAAGAGTTCACCTTGTTCTTCAGTTCCAACATGAGCAGGGCCCACCCCTCCGTGTACCCAGGGTCCTACTAACATTTTGTGGGCTTCGCCGAGGAGAGAAGCATTTCTCAAAGTATCTAGCATCACGAAATCCTCTCTTAAGTTGTGATCAAACCACCCGGCTACCAGTAATATCGGAACTTCAATGTCCTCGGGATACATGGTTTCTTGCTCCACAAACTGCCAAAGCGCATTGTAGTTTGGATTTTCTAAAATCAAGGAATTGTCTCCAAACAATCCTGCCAGTGTTTCGATG
>CAZKMC010000249.1:0-2066 GCA_964553485.1 uncultured Comamonadaceae bacterium | reverse complement strand
GTTTCGATGTAGGAACTCAGCGCAACACCTCCTGGATAATACTGCTCAAAATGTGTCCAGGGACTAGCAACTTCCGGAATACAGCAGACAAGACTTGGTGGTTGCTTTTGTGCTGTTTGGTATTGAATATTTCCCAAGGCTGATGGTCCCCATGTGGCCACTTTTCCATTGCACCAATCTTGTGTGGCTATCCATTCAACGGCATCAAAGCCGTCTTGTCCACGATCAATCAATTCCACACAGGCGGATGCAGAGCCGAAGAAGCATCGCCAATCCAAAACCACAAATGCGTAAGGGCTATTTTCTAAATCCCAAACAATACCAAGCGGTAAAGCCAAATGAAAGCTGTTCTTGTTGTATGGGGTTTGGATGAGAATCACCGGATAATCACCGTCTTCAGAAGGGAGGTAGACATCCGCTGCGAGGTTCTCACCATCGGACATGGGAATATCTAAAGTTTCCCATGTAAGCTGAGCTTGGAGGGTAACGACGGAAATCAAAACCAATAAGACTGAAAGAATGGATTTGACGTGCAGCGAATCTAATTTCATGTATAAGTGATGTTAATCGAAAGTTAATTAAAAGTAGACATAGAGAATTTCATCTCAATCTTTGTACAGGATACTTTTTGACTTCAATTTTCCTCAAAGGTTTATTTGTGTGATTTATAGAATACATCATGTTGATTATCAGGACAATATCGGATGTTAGTAATTTTTGGTTTAAATCTTTCGCGTAACCTGAATTTTGGATATCCGTATCATGTAATTTTGCCCCTTTATTTTAATTGAGTTTGAAATATAATTCTCGGCGTACGTTTATTTTAGGCACTCTTTTTTGCCTGTTGTTCCAAGTTACCGGTCTGGGTAATGCGCCTTTCTTTTCTGATTTTTCTGAAGATTTTCGTCAAACTTCATTTTCTTCTTGGGAAGGTGATTTGAATGGCGTGCAAGCTGTCCTTATTGATGGTGAGGAGGAATCCGAATTAGATTATGATGACTTTAGTTTTCATAGTCCAAGTGGAAGCCACAAAGTTGACTTCATTGAGTTTAATTTCACAGTACCCTATCATTTGCGACAATTCAAGTCGCGCACTGGGATCAAAAAATATGTCCTGTTCCTTTCCTGGAAAATAGACTGCTAATCAATTTATAGTGTTGATTTAATTTCAAATAGTCGATTAATCAATTGACTATCAATTCTTTCCGCGTGCATTTTAATATGTTTTGCGGTTAAGTCTATTTCAAAATATTTTCAAATGAGTCATCAAAAAGAGGTCCTCTCCTTGCCCAAAACTGGCTGGAAGGGCTTCAAAGAAAATTTGGCTAAAGATGCCACTTCAGGTTTTGTGGTATTTCTTTTGGCTTTACCATTGAGTTTAGGAATTGCAGGCGCATCAGATTTCCCGCCAATTATGGGAGTCATTACAGCCATTGTTGGCGGATTACTCGCCACTTTTTTAACAGGTTCAAAGCTTGCTATTAAGGGCCCTGCCGCAGGATTAATTGTCATTGTTGCAGGTGCAGTTAGTGAGTTTGGTGGAGGCACAGTTGGTTGGCAACTTGCCCTAGGAGTTATGGTGGTTGCTGGATTATTGCAAATCCTTTTCGGCGTGCTAAAGTGGGGGAAGTTTGTAGATCTATTTCCGCTTGCCGCCGTTCATGGAATGCTTGCGGCAATTGGACTGATTATCATAGCAAAGCAAATCCCAGTAATGTTAAATGTGGACCCGCAATTGATGTCGGGGAAAGGTCCATTCTCACTTTTGGCTGCCATTCCTGAGTTCTTAATGAATCTTGACCCACGGGTTAGTATCATAGGGGGGGTAAGCCTGTTTATCATGCTTGGATGGGGATATATAAAACATCCTTTGCTCAAACAAATTCCTGCACCTCTTTTGGTCTTATTATTTGCTATCCCAACCGGGATCTACATGGATTTGAATGCCTCAGCTCCTGCATATACTTTAGTTAAAGTAGGGAAACTTGCGGATCAAATTGGAATCAATGTGGACCTCTCTGGGTGGACGCAGACTGGAGTTTTCATCAAGTATGTTGTGATGGTAG
>CAZKMC010000248.1:0-4314 GCA_964553485.1 uncultured Comamonadaceae bacterium | reverse complement strand
GTTTCCAAATCCTGCTACTGATTTCATTCACATATCAGGCAATATAGAATTTCACAAACTATTTGTTACAGATATTTCCGGAAGGAAAATAGGCTGTGACTACGAGATTAATCTCGAAAATAGCACCGTCAAGATCGATACAAGATCACTTCAAACTGGTTACTACTTTTGCATATTGGTTGGAACCAATGGGACTACTTGCACTCAATTCGTTGTAGGTAAAAAGTAGATCAATTCCCTTTAATTCTTGTCCAAATATAATTGATGATCTTGGGCATTTGATCCTGTGTAGGTCGTGCAATTGGTAATTGTGTGAGCGTGAGTTCCTGATTTTTGATGCTGGCGTCATATGCAAAAATGAATGGTGCATCTGGATTCTCCCAAGCCAATGGCTGTCCAAACCTTACATCGTTGATCTGGATGCCCGTCTCGGTTTCTTCCACAGTATAATAACCGTTGTTTATGTACATAAGCAACTCTATCTCCGGGAAGTGTTGGTAAGGAGTAAGCAGTTCATTATGCTGTTCTACAAAGTAAAAATCTATTTCCTTTTTTGTGTCAAGCAATGAGCTATAACCTAAATAAAATCCTTCGTCGGTTTTCACTTGAATGCTCCAAAGAAAGGCATTGAGTGGCGTTGGTTTTGATGAAATCTCAATTATCTCTTTGGGAATTGATTCCGCGATTTCAACGGCTTGATTCAGGACAATCATCTTAGATGCAATTGTAAACAACATATAAGTACTACTCAGAGCAAGTCCAGTATAATTGACTTTTGACCTCCAAGGGTTGGATCTGCGAAAGAACATCAGAATCACTATACATAGCAGAAAAGGTATGGTGTAAAGAGGGTCTGCCACAAATATGTTGTTAAATGCAACCCGAACTGGAAGAGGCCAAAATAATTGGGTCCCCCAGGTAGTAAAACAATCTAGCAACGCATGAGTGAATGCAACCCACCAAACAAACCATGCCCACTCTCTCATGGTTCCTCGTTTACCTTTATATATTTTAGAGATTCCCCATCCCAGAACAATTGATAACAGGACGAAGAAAACAATCGAATGAGAAAACCCTCGGTGCCATGCCAGTTGATGAATATCTGAGATGAAAGGTTTAAGTAATACATCCAAATCTGGGATGGTGCCGACTATTGCGCCCCATAGAATTGCATGATTTCCGATTTTCTTTCCTAAAACTATTTCGCCAACAGAAGCTCCTAAAACTATTTGGGTGAGTGAATCCATAATTCTTTAAAATCAATAATTGGTAAAATTCGACATTCCATTTTTGACACAATGCCATAAAGCGTATTTTCGTCAAAAATGACCACATGAGTAAGAAAAAGATCATCAATAAGAAGTCAATGGACTTCTTAGAAGCATATCTGAACAACCCTTCTCCCACTGGATTTGAAAGTGAGGGGCAAAAATTATGGTTGGATTATATCAAGCCATATGTGGATGATCATTTTTCTGACACATACGGAACAGCTGTAGCTGTGATAAATCCAAAAGCAAAATTCAAGGTAGTCATAGAAGCCCATGCTGATGAAATTTCTTGGTATATCCATTACATCAATAATGAAGGTTTCATTTATTTAAGACGAAATGGTGGTTCCGACCATCAAATTGCTCCTTCGAAGCGAGTTATCATACACACTAAAAAAGGACCTGTTAGGGCTGTATTCGGATGGCCGGCAATTCACACAAGAAATCGAGAAAAAGAGGAAGCACCTACCTTAAAGAACATCTTTTTGGATTGCGGATGCAAGAACAAGCAGGAGGTGGAAGATCTAGGTGTCCATGTTGGTTGTGTTGTTACTTTTGAGGATGAGTTCATGGTTTTAAACAAAGATTTTTTTGTGGGAAGAGCATTGGACAATCGAATGGGAGGGTTTATGATTGCGGAAGTTGCAAGAATTCTTCATGAAGAAAAACACAAATTGCCTTTTGGGCTTTACATCACCAATTCAGTTCAGGAAGAGATCGGATTGCGCGGTGCCCAAATGATTGCGGAAACTATCAATCCGGATGTGGCTATTGTGACTGACGTAACACATGACACGCAAACACCGATGATCAATAAGATTCAGGAAGGTGATTTGAGCTGTGGAAAAGGTCCTGTATTAACCTATGGACCTGCAGTCCAAAACAACCTTCTTGACCAAATTATTTCTGCGGCCGAAAAAGAAAAGATTCCATTCCAAAGGGCGGCAGCTTCTAGGTCCACAGGAACAGATACTGATGCATTTGCTTACTCCAACAAAGGGGTAGCTAGTGCATTGATCTCATTACCACTTAGATATATGCATACCACAGTCGAAATGGTTCACAAGGAAGATGTTGAGAATGTAATACGCCTTATCACGGCTTCTTTGAAGACTATTAAAAGTGGTCAGGATTTTAAATATTTCTAGGCTATTGACTGATAATGCGTTTTAACAGATACACGTCAAGTGGCTTTTCGAGAACTTTCAAGATTGTCGGATTCATCTCGGCTCTTTCAATATCATTTCGGTCAATACTTGAACTGAGCATGAAAACTTTGCATTTCTCCTTAAAAGATTGGTTAAAATCTTGGAATTTGACCAAACACTCAAATCCATCAATATTTGGCATTTGAATATCAAGAAGCAAGACATTATTTCCTTTTTCTAATTCGACTAGGTTAGTTTGAATGAAATTGAAACCTTCATCACAAGTGTTAAATGAGTGAATTGAGTCAGCAATGTTAGCTAGTTTAAGCAGTTTGGTATTGACAACGATGTCAATATCATTATCATCAATCAGAAAGATGTTTAAAGCCTCTGTATTAGTCATGCTTCTTTGGAATTGTTATGTCAACTCTTGTCATTTTAGATGGCTCAGAAACTAGTTGAATTTTTCCTCCCATTTTATCCACTGCTTCTTGGACTATATAAAGTCCAATTCCTGTTCCTGGGTCTCCCTCAGAAGATTTGAAGAACATATCAAACACCTTTCCTTGGTTTTCTCGAGGAATTCCTATCCCGTTATCTTCTACTATAATTCTAATCTCGCCAGCTTCCACGGTAACTTTGATATCCAATACACAAGTCTCCTTTGACTCATCACGGTATTTAATACCGTTAGTCACCAAATTATTGAGAATCATCTTTAGCCTCATTTCATCGGCAATTACCAGCGAATCTTGGAGAATGGTCTTCCTAAACTCAACTTTATCTGCCCCTTCATAATATCGATACTGCTCCAAGATTTCATCTGCGAGCAAATCAAAGTCCACCGGTCTTAAAACTTCTCCTTTTTTTAAGTTTTGATAGTAGTTGATGATGTTTTGTACAAAAACGTCAAGCTTTCCAATGGTATGTTCAATCATCCTGAAATGCTCAGAAGATTTTTCATCTGCTCCTTCTGCTCTTGCCAATTTCAAAATTCCTAAGACTGAAACCAACGGAGCTCTTAAATCGTGTGAAGCACTATAAACAAACCTTTCAAGTTCCTGATATGCCTTTTGTAATTCTTGATTTTTTCTTTTCAGCTCTTGACGAGAGCTAAATAGTTCGTAGGCATTATCGATTGTAATTTTTAGTTCTTGTTCATTCCAAGGTTTTGGAATGTATCTAAATACCTGGCCTTTGTTGATAGCGTCAATGACTGCTTCAATGTCTGCGTACCCTGTCAACAGCATTCTAACCGGGTCTGGGAAATCGGGAATTATAAGCTCAAAAAATTCAACACCACTTAGGCTGGGCATTTTCTGATCAGAAATTACAACATGAATTTCATTCTCTCCTAAAATCTGAACAGCTTCAGCTGCTGTGGTTGTTGTAAAGACTTTGTATTCTCTCCGAAAAGCAGCTTTAAATGAGATGAGATTATTCTCTTCATCATCTAAATAAAGGACGTTGATTTTCTCCACACTCATATGGGAATGAACTAACTTTTAAAGTGACTTGGGCAAAGTTATAAGAAATTTGGCTCCCTCCCCTAGAATGCTCTCTACTTGAATTTTACCTTGATGATCATTGATGATTCCCAAAACTATTGACAATCCAAGGCCCGTACCTTCTCCAACCTCTTTTGTTGTGAAGAAAGGATCAAATATTTGTGTCTTGACTTCTTCACTCATTCCTATTCCGTTGTCTTCTACCGTGATAAATATGGATTCTTCATTTTGGGAAGATATAACTTGGACTTTACTTTTCCTCAGGTTTTTATCATTCGATTTGGTTGCTTGAACAGCATTGACCAAAATATTCATAAATACTTGGTTCAACTTACCCGGATAACAATTTACTTCCGGAATCGAATCATCCAGATCTCTTAGGACCTG
>CAZKMC010000247.1:3066-4327 GCA_964553485.1 uncultured Comamonadaceae bacterium | reverse complement strand
GATTTCAAACGCGACAAGCATGGAATGACAGCGGAAGTAATGACTATCGAATATGATCCAAACCGTTCGGCAAGAATTAGTTTGGTTCAGTATGAAGATGGTGAGAAACGCTATATCATTACTCCTGCTGGAATTAAAGTAGGACAAAAGATTGTTTCTGGTAAAGGAGCTGCTCCTGAAGTTGGAAATACACTTTACCTAAGTGAAATTCCATTGGGTACTATAGTTCACAATATTGAATTATATCCGGAACAAGGAGCGTCATTAGCGAGAAGTGCAGGAAGTTATGGTCAGTTGAATGCGCGTGAAGGAAGGTTTGCAACTCTTAAGTTGCCTTCTGGAGAGACTCGTATGATTTTGGTGACTTGTATGGCAACAATTGGATCAGTATCTAATTCGGAGCACAATTTGCAAGTTTCAGGAAAGGCTGGTCGTAGTCGTTGGAAAGGTCGGAGACCACGTGTACGTGGTGTAGCAATGAACCCGGTAGATCACCCAATGGGTGGTGGAGAAGGCCGTTCATCTGGAGGTCACCCTCGCTCACGCACAGGTGTTCCAGCTAAAGGTTACAAAACCCGCTCACCAAAGAATGCTTCAAACAAGTATATCGTAGAACGCAGAAAGAAGAAATAAGAAATGGCTCGTTCATTAAAGAAACCCCCGTTTATCCACTACAAGCTGAATCAGCGTGTAGAAGAAGCTCAGGCTTCAGGAAAGAAATCAGTGATCAAGACTTGGTCAAGATCATCAACTATAACCCCTGATTTTGTGGGGTTAACCATTGCAGTGCATAATGGACGTCAGTTCATTCCGGTATATGTAACGGAAAACATGGTTGGTCATAAGTTGGGTGAATTTTCACCAACTCGTACTTTCCGCGGACACGGAGGAAACAAAAAGGATAAGGGTAAACGATAATTCGGAACCGAAAAAGAATTAAACATGGGTGCCAGAAAGAAAATAGCAGCAGAGCAGCGTAAGGAAAAGTTGAATAACATCGCTTTTGCTAAGTTGAATAACTGCCCAACATCTCCAAGAAAGATGCGAATTGTAGCTGATACAATTCGTGGAAAGAAAGTTTCGGATGCTTTGAACATATTAAAGTTCAGCAGAAAGGACGCTTCATTGCGTTTGGAAAAACTATTGTTATCTGCAATTGCAAACTGGAGAGCAAAGAATGAGGGAGAACGTCTTGAAGACGCGAATTTGAAAGTAAGTGAAATCGATGTGGCAAGTGGTCGTATGCTAAAGCGTTTACGTC
>CAZKMC010000247.1:0-3056 GCA_964553485.1 uncultured Comamonadaceae bacterium | reverse complement strand
CGTCCGGCACCACAGGGAAGAGCACATAGAATTCGCAAGCGTTCGAATCATGTAACTATTATAGTAGACAGCGCCAAAAAATAAAGAATGGGACAGAAGACCAATCCAATCGGAAATCGCCTAGGGTTCATCAAAGGATGGGACTCGAACTGGTATGGCGGAAATGACTATAAGGACAAGCTTGTCGAAGACGACAAGATTCGTCAGTATTTGTCAGCACGTCTACGAAAAGCTAGTATTTCAAAGATTATCATTGAAAGAACACTCAAGCTTGTGACTATCACTATCAAAACGGCTCGCCCGGGTGTGATCATTGGTAAGGGAGGATCTGAAGTAGATAAGTTGAAAGAGGAGTTGAAAAAGATTACTGGAAAGGAAGTTCAGATTAACATCTTTGAAATTAAGCGTCCAGAGTTAGATGCACGTTTGGTTGCTGATAGTATTGCACGTCAAATTGAAGCAAGAATTTCTTTTAGAAGAGCCACTAAAATGGCCATTGCAGGAACCATGAGAATGGGAGCTGAGGGAATTAAGGTTACGATTTCTGGAAGACTGAATGGAGCTGAAATGGCCCGTACTGAAACGTATAAGGATGGAAGAATTCCTTTGCACACTTTCAGAGCTGATATAGATTATGCCTTGGCTGAAGCGCACACGACTTATGGTCGTTTGGGTATCAAGGTGTGGATTTGCCGTGGAGAGCTTTATGGAAAGCAGGATTTGTCTCCAGAAGTAACGAACAATGAAAAGCGAGGTGTTGACGCTGGCGGAAACCAACGTCGCCGTCGCCGTAAATAACTAGTCAAAAGTACTGAACGATGTTACAGCCAAAAAGGACGAAGTTCCGTAAAATGCAAAAAGGCCGTGTTCGCGGTCTGGCCCAGAGAGGTTCGAAAATTGCATTTGGATCTTTTGCGATAAAAACAACTGATATTGGTTTTATTACCTCACGTCAGATTGAAGCCGCTCGTGTAGCCATTACGCGTTACATGAAGCGTGAAGGAAAAGTGTGGATACGCATCTTCCCGGACAAGCCGATTACTTCTAAGCCTGCAGAGGTGAGGATGGGAAAAGGAAAAGGAGCACCAAGTCATTGGGTTGCACCTGTTAGACCTGGAAGAATCATGTTTGAAATTGATGGTGTACCGAGAGATGTTGCTGAAGAAGCACTTCGATTAGGTGCTCAAAAATTACCTGTTCGCACCAGATTTGTTGTACGTCCAGATTATCAAGATTAATTGTTGAGCGATGAAAGGAGAAGAAATCACACAGTTGTCAGAAAATGACATCCACGAGAAACTGGAAGAACAGCGTGCTGTTTTGACCAAAATGAAATTTGATCATTCCGTTTCAGGGTTGGAGAATCCGATTGTCATCGGGGAACAAAGAAAAATAGTTGCACGGTTGATGACTGAACTCAATAGCCGTAAAAAGAACGCACAATGACCGAAGTAAAAGAAATCAAGCGCAATTTGCGTAAAGAACGTGTAGGTGTTGTAACCTCAAACAAGATGGACAAATCTATTGTTGTCATGGTTGAGCGTAAAGTTAAGCACCCGAAATACGGAAAGTTTGTCAAGTTATCTACAAAGTTTGTGGCTCATGACGAAAAGGACGAATGCAATATTGGTGATACCGTTCGCATCATGGAAACAAGACCGCTTAGCAAATTGAAGCGCTGGAGATTGGTTGAAATTCTTGAACGAGCTAAGTAAACGGTTAAAAGCCTGATAAAGAAATTAAACGATGATACAACAAGAATCCCGTTTGAAAGTTGCCGATAACAGCGGAGCGAAAGAAGTTCTCTGTATTCGTGTCTTAGGTGGAACTCGCAGAAGATATGCGAGCCTTGGAGACAAGATTGTGGTTACAGTTAAGGAAGCAACTCCTAGTGGAAACGTGAAAAAAGGTCAAGTCTCCAAAGCTGTAATTGTAAGAACAAGAAAAGAAGTTCGACGACCAGATGGTTCATATATACGCTTCGATGACAACGCTGTTGTATTGTTGAATGCAGGTGGTGAACTAAGGGGAACAAGGATTTTTGGCCCTGTTGCTCGTGAACTACGTGATAAGGACTTCATGAAAATTGTTTCACTTGCACCTGAGGTGCTTTAAAGAAGTTAAGTGATGACTAAGCGACCGAAAATAAAAAAAGGTGATCAAGTAAAAATTCTCTCAGGAGAAGATAAAGGCAAGGAAGGTCTTGTTTTGGAAGTGATCCGCAAGAAAGACAGAGTGATTGTAGAAGGTATTAGTATTGTTACAAAACATATTAAGCCTAGTGCTACTAATCCTCAAGGAGGAGTTGAGAAAGCAGAAGCTGCAATCCATATCTCCAATGTAATGGTGATAGATAATCAAGGGAATGCGACAAGAATTGGACGTCGTCGTGCAGACAACGGAAAACTAGAGCGCTATTCAATTAAATCGAAACAGGAGGTTAAGTAATGAACTACGTACCAAGACTTCGAAAAATGTACGAGGACGAAATCGTACCTAAGCTCCAGGAGCAATTCCAGTACAAGTCCTCAATGCAAGTGCCACAAATCACAAAGATTTGTCTTAACCAAGGACTGGGAAAGGCAGTGGCTGATAAAAAGATGGTTGATGTTGCAGTGGAAGAAATGTCTTCAATTGCTGGACAAAGAGCCGTACCTACAATGTCAACTAAAGACGTTTCGAACTTTAAACTCCGTAAAGGAATGCCTATCGGTACTAAAGTAACGTTGCGCGCTGAAAGGATGTATGAATTTCTTGATCGATTGATTTCAGTTTCTCTTCCGAGAACAAGAGATTTTCGAGGAGTAAAGTCGTCTGGATTTGATGGAAGAGGAAATTTCACTTTTGGAGTGAAAGAACAAATTATCTTCCCTGAAATTGACCTAGATAAAATTAAAAATATCAATGGAATGGATATCACTATTGTGACCAATGCCAAAACAAATGAAGAAGCGAAAGCTCTCATGGCGGCATTTGGATTTCCATTTACGAAAAACTGATCTTACAGTTATGGCTAAAGAATCCATGAAAGCGCGTGAGCGCAAACGCGAAAAACT
>CAZKMC010000246.1:2564-4333 GCA_964553485.1 uncultured Comamonadaceae bacterium | reverse complement strand
GAAGCTTTGTTAGACATGCTTTATAAGTTAGCATAAGACTAGTAGTAAGAAATGTAACAAATAAAAATCATATAAATACTTTAGAGATGATATTTAAGAATGAAAATGAGCGTAAACTGAATTTGAAACTCGTTTGTTTACAACCTTTTCAAGCTCTTCCAATGGAGCTTTTCGTATTGCATCTACTGTTTTGAAATGAAATAATAATATCTGCATTGTCCTAAATCCAACACCTCGAATTTCCGTCAGTTCAGATTGAATTGCTGCTGTACTTCTTCGATCTCGATGATGTTTTAGGCTGAACCTGTGCGCCTCATTTCTAAGGTGCTGTATCAACTTTAATGAAGGACTACGCTTGTTGATGTAAACCGGAATACTATCGCCCGGAAAATAGATTTCCTCAAGTTTTTTAGCAATGCCGATTACCGCAATTTGTCCCCTTAAGTCCAAAGAATCTATGGCAGTCATCGCGGAACTTAATTGACCTTTTCCTCCATCTACTATAATCAATTGAGGAAGAGTTTCCCCCTCATCTACAAGCCGTTTATATCTGCGGTAAATTACTTCGCGCATAGAGGCAAAGTCATCAGGGCCTTCGACCGTTTTGATATTGAATTTCCGGTAATCGTCTTTACTTGGTTTTCCATTTTTGAAAACCACACAGGCGCTGGCGGGACTAGCACCTTGGATATTGGAATTGTCAAAGCATTCGATGTGGATTGGAAGCTCTTTCAATCTCAAATCAGCTTGAAGAGATTCCAGTATGCGCTGCCGGGCACTTTCTGGGTCTGTTTGTTCCTGTTGCTTGAGTTTATCTAACAGTGAGAACTTGGCATTGCGCAGACTCAATTCCATTAGCTTCTTTTTGTCGCCGCGCTGCGGTAAATGAAACACGACATCTGGCAGCATAATTTCGGGTTCAACTGAAACAAATACCTCCCTGCTTTGAGAATGGAAACGATCTCTTATCTGAATGATGGCAAATTCCAAAATTTCACGGTCAGACTCGTCTAGGTGTTTTCTTAGTTCACTGGTATAACTGTGAACAATGACTCCGTTGTTCACTTTCATATAATTCACAAAAGCTGTCTTCTTGTCTGAAGCAATAGTGAAGACATCTACGTTGTGAATGCTCGGATTGACAATGGTGCTTTTTGCCTGGAATGATTGAAGGGTCTCTATGCGCCGACGCATTTCTTCTGCCTTTTCGAATTGCAATTCGTCGGAAAAAAGCTGCATGTGACGGCGCAAAGTTTTGATCACATCACTGTGATTTCCTCGAATGATTTCACGAATGGCCGCCACATTTTCATTGTATGCCTCTTCAGCCATTTTGCCAACACATGGCCCCAAGCAGTTTCCCAGATGATATTCCAGACATACCCGAAATTTTTCTGCTTCCACATTCTCTTTGCTAAGATTGAAATTGCAGTTCCTTAGTGGATAAAGCTTTTTGATTAAGTCGAGAACCGCATGCATCTGTTTCACATTCGCATAAGGGCCGAAATATTCAGATCCGTCTTTGATGATTTGACGGGTTGGGAATATTCTGGGAAACCGTTCTTTTTTGATGACGATGGAAGGGTAGGTCTTGTCATCTTTGAGATTGATATTGTAGCGGGGCTGATATTTCTTTATCAGGCTATTCTCCAAGAGTAAGGCATCCAATTCCGTGTCTACCACAATGTATTGGATGTCGGCAATCTTCTTCACTAATACGCGTGTCTTACCACTGTCGTAAGTGTTCTTGTTGAAATAGGAAGAAACTC
>CAZKMC010000246.1:0-2554 GCA_964553485.1 uncultured Comamonadaceae bacterium | reverse complement strand
ACTCTTTTTTTAAGGTCCTTGGCTTTGCCCACGTATAGAAGTCGCCCCTGGTCATCAAAATACCGATATACCCCAGGTTTATGGGGTACGGCGCTAATTGTTTCTGCCAGATGTTTTGGGGCTGCCATGAAACGCAAAGTTAGTGCAACTACGTGCCGGATTCAAAGATGGTAGATTGTACATTTGCCGTATGATATTGGTTACTGGCGGTACTGGATTAGTTGGCATGCACTTGTTGTATCAGCTGACAGAAAGTGGGGATGCTGTGAGGGCATTGTTACGTCCGGGAAGCGATACTTCCGCTGTGGAACGCTATTTCTTACATCTGGACCCGGATATAGAGAGGTATTATCAGGTCGAATGGGAGCCTGGAGATGTCACAGACATTCCCAGTTTGATTGAGCAGTTTGAAGGGATTACTCAAGTCTACCATGCTGCGGCGGTTGTTTCGTTTCATGCGAAGGACAGAGAAAGGATGTTCAAGGTGAATGTGGAAGGGACGGCCAATATGGTCAATGTGGCACTGGAATCCGGTGTCGAAAAATTCTGCCACATCAGTTCTGTAGCGGCCATAGGCAGAGAGGGAAAAACCACTGTATCAGAGAAGACGGAATGGAAAGATAATCCAGAGAACTCGAGTTATTCTGAAAGTAAATATGCCGCCGAAAAAGAGGTTTGGCGTGGAATTGAAGAGGGGTTGAATGCCGTGATTGTGAACCCAGGAGTAATTCTTGGAATAGGCGATTTTTCAAGAAGTTCAGCAGAACTTTTCCCAAGATTGCATAAAGGACTGCCCTATTTTCCAGGAGGAAGCAATGGATTTGTGGGTGCCGATGACGTGGCTTTGATTTGCAGAAAACTGATGTATTCTTCTATCAGTGCCGAGCGATTCATTCTTGTTGCAGAACACCTGACTTTTGAGACATTGTTTCAGCGTATTTCGGGTTCAATGGGACTGGATGCCCCCAAAGAAAAGGCATCTAAATGGGCATTGATGACCTTGTGGTGGGGTGCTCGTTTTCTTGAGATCTTGACTGGAAAAAGGGCGTTTATTTCGAAAGAAAGCATTCGAAACGCTAGTAAAGATTATCGTTACGACGCAACGAAGGTCAAAAAAGAACTTGAGGTAGAATTTGAACCTATTGCAAGTGTTGTGCAGGCAACGGGGAGCTATTTTGTGACCTATGAATTACCTCTAAGAAAGAAAAGCTAGTCTTTCAGTTCCTCACCTTGCATCAGGCTCAGCTCTTCAAATACAGCTTCATAAATCTCAATCATCTCTTTAGGCTGACCATAATACCACGTAAAGGTTTGCGTGAATGATTCCTCTGTGATCTGATGCTTTTCGAAGACCTGTTTATAATAGGACGCCAAAGTTGATTCAGGATCATCTTCTCGAATCATTTTCTGCTTACGAATGGCCTCAAGGAGTTGAACGTCTTTCATTACTTGAATGAATTTCTCTCTCTCGATGAGGTTTTTTGGGGCTTCCTCTGCGGGAATATTTGTGCCGCAAGCAGCAAATGCTAAAACGGCCAAAACAAAAAGCCATTTTTTCATCGGTCAAAAGTTAGTCGTTCACCATTTTGTGAATCATTGATCATTGAACCGTCAAATACAAGATGACCATTCACCCACGTTGATGCGATTTTTGAGGAAAAGCTGGTACCGTGCATTGGTGACCACTTGCATTTATAGCGGACTTCAGAGTCTTGAACAGTCCAAGGACATTTTGGGTCAATTAACACCAAGTCGGCTTTATACCCTTCTCTGACATACCCTCTGTTTTCAATATCAAACGTTTCAGCCACCTGATGAGCCATAAGTCTAGGAACATCAATAAGCTGAATCACATTTTGGTGAACCAACTCAAGCATGGCAACAACCGCATGCTCTACCAAAGGCCCACCAGCCGGTCCCTTGAAATAAGTCTGTTGTTTTTCTTCCCAGGTATGAGGAGCATGATCCGTTGCAACTACATCGATTTTTCCATTCAATAAAGCTGCACGAATAGCATTTCTGTCTTGTTCTGTTTTGACTGCGGGATTCCACTTGATGCGGCTCCCTTTTGACGCATAGTCCGCATCTGTGAACCAGAGATGGTGGATACATGCTTCTGCAGTAATGCGTTTCTCAGAAAGAGGGATGTCGTTTCTGAAAAGGCTAAGTTCCTTTTCCGTTGAAATATGCAAAATATGCAGACGGGTATTGAAGCGGGTAGCCAATTCGACAGCCAACGATGACGATTTGTAGCAAGCTTCCGCGCTGCGTATCAAGGGGTGTTTGTCTAAAGGAACATCCTCTCCATACTGCTTGCGGAATTGTTCCATATTGGCTCGGATGGTGGCTTCGTCTTCACAGTGAGTGGCAACCAGCATTGGGGCTTCCTTGAAAATCCCTTCTAATGCACTGCGCTCATCCACAAGCATGTTTCCAGTGGAGGAACCCATAAAGACTTTTATTCCGCACACCCTTTTTGGATCTGTTTTCAGCACTTCGGCAATGTTGTTATTGCTCGCCCCCATGAAGAACGAATAATTTGCCACAGAAACCT
>CAZKMC010000245.1:1558-4350 GCA_964553485.1 uncultured Comamonadaceae bacterium | reverse complement strand
TGATGAAGGAGAATGTGGACTTGAAAGGGGCTCCCACTGACAAAGGTGTAATCATTTTGATGTTACATGAGGGAACTAAAGTCTGGATTTTGCAAGAGCAGAAAGAGTGGTTTGAAATTCGAATTGGTAATGGCAGCGTTGGCTGGATAGAAAAATCTGGCTGTGAAGTAATTTAACCTTCGTATAAATATCCCCAATTAAAAAGGCTCCGGTCGTTACCAGAGCCTTTTTAAACCTTAACCAAAATACTTAATACTTAAACTACTATGCTGCAAGTCTTTGACTTGCACATGATGAATAAGCCTTATTTGCATAAGTGTCTCTCCAGAATGAGAGACTGTATGTTATTCAATTCTATAACGTGGGTCTCGCTACAAATCGTATCAATTAATATTCGAATTCAGGTTAAAATTTGTGAATAATTGAGCAAAAAAATGAGAGCCCTGATCGTTATCAGAGCTCTCAACCTTAACCAAATTAACTTAAAATACTTAACTACTATGTTAACCTTGTGTGCCTAACCTATAGGGCTAGAGCAGTAACATGATTTGAAGACCTTAGCCTTCAGTTTCAAAACTAGAACAAACAAATAAGGTATTTGTAAGGTTGGAATCTGATGAATGTCTAGGATTATTCTCACAACTGACTGTTTCACCTATGAATTAAAAATAGGTACAAAAAAAAAGTCCGCGTTTAGCGGACTTTTTTTCGATTAACCAAAACCAGATATTCTTTTCAATAGCACGTGTTCTTGCGAACAACATCCAAATTTACGGGCTCCACTCCATTTTGGTTTCAAAAAAAAAGCAGAAATAACACGACACAAGAATAACCAATTGATTAAGTGTGTGTTACAATAAACAAATACCATAAAAAAATGGGGAGGGGAAACAATAGACATCACGGTTGGAAGCAAAAAAAAGACGCAACACGAGGTGTGTTGCGTCTTGAAAAGTAAATCCGTGGGCTTACTGCACCAGAACAGGTCTGCTCCAAATAGTATTTTGTTTATCCAATCCTTTCAGCGTGTACAATCCTTTAGGAAGGTCTTTAATTGAAAAGCGGCTTTGGTTAAAGTTGGCTCTTTGTTGAGCAACCAATTTCCCTTGCGCATCATACAAAGTAACTGTAGACCCTGTTAAAACTCCACTAACAGTTACGAAGTCACTTGCAGGATTTGGAAAGACATCTACACTAAATTGAGACTCAGATTCGTCTACGTTGATTCCACTACCTAAGTCATAGAGGATGATATCATCCACCGCACCTTCAATGAGACTTCCGCCATCAAGGTTTTGACCAATATGTAGACTATCACTAGCTATAAACCTGATCTTGAACTGATCCGTCAATTCTACATATTCAGATATGCGAAAAGCATTTCTTCTCCAACTAATATCCTGTGTAGAATTGTTTTCAATGAAGCTCCACGTAGACCCATCGTCGTCCGAAACTTCAACTTGCCACCAATCTTGTCCGGGGTTAGCTCCAGATGGGGGCGCATTAA
This sequence comes from uncultured Comamonadaceae bacterium, assembly GCA_964553485.1. Lineage (GTDB taxonomy): Bacteria > Bacteroidota > Bacteroidia > Flavobacteriales_D > Sanyastnellaceae > CAZKMC01. Next base: position 2,843 of record CAZKMC010000245.1, on the reverse strand, counting down.
CATACCATCTCCAATAAGTGAATAGTGGGTCTTCATAAGCCGATAAATCGATGGTTGGTGAGGTCAAGGTTGTGTGTCCTCCATCGACATCATTTTCTCCAATTCCTCCGGTAGGTGAAGATGAATTACCAGTAACGAAACAATACCCAACAGCTCCATCGGTATGATCCTCATCAGGAGCTACAATTGTGGATGGATCTCCCGGGGTTCCGAAAGAACCAACAGGCCAGGCTTCTTCCCATTCTCCTGTAGTAGCAGCATCATCTGAAGTGCCAAGTTGCCACACCCCAAAATCAGAATAGTCATCTGAATCGTTAATTAACTCTGGATGTACATCTACCAAAATAAAATATGGGAGATTCGGATAAACTTCCTTGTCAGCGCCAGAAGGTATTGCTCCTGTTGAGCTGCCAAAAGTGTCTTCAATGGCAATGTAATATTCAACAATAGCCCCTGTAGGTTGACCTTCTATTTCTACCTCAAAAATATCACTGCCCATATCCACCATAGCTACAACTGTCCAATCGTCCTGAGGGTTTGTGCGATAGAAAGCTTGGACCGCACTGAAGTACAGGTTATAAGGAAAAACGATTTCCGCCTCTGCAGTCAATGTGATTGTTGATTCTGCCAAAGATGATTCAATTGGGCTATGCTCAATTTCTACATAGCTTAACAATGAAATTCCATGAAGATCAAAACCTTCTACAATAGCAAGAGCATTTGGCGTTCCATTAGACAAATCTCCATCGTCATCATCTGCTTGGAGCGCATCGAGCAATACATCTGTGAAAACTTGACCTTCATTCCCATTAAAAGACGTTGCTTGTAATCCGGCATATGCTTCAATAAAAAGCGACATGGTTAATTCCCAATCTTCACCTAGCAATAAATGCGTATCCCACCATGCGCCACAAATTATTTCCCCATCTGCGTGTACTTCTCCAATTAAGTCTTCCGGGAAAATTTTTCCATTTTCGTCATATCGACGAAGTGGTTCTGAGGTGTCATCATAAAACCCAATACCAAGCAATGGAAGCCCGGTAAGGCTCATTCCCCAGAAATCAGAATATCCTTCACCCATTGCGCCATTGTTGAAGTTCGCTCCTAAAGATGAGTAATAGTAATCGTTGATACCATGTCCATATTCATGATACACAACATCCGCAATCAGAGAGGTTGCATTACATCCTCCACCACTGTTATAGAAATTGATGCTGGATCCATCATAAAAAGCATTGCATTCTCCTACTACGTCAATATTTGTAGTTAATGAAAAGTCAAGGCC
>CAZKMC010000245.1:0-1548 GCA_964553485.1 uncultured Comamonadaceae bacterium | reverse complement strand
CCTGTAAATCCGGGCATATAGTTTTTCATGTGATCATGAATATCCGAAGTGCTTTTGTAGGCACTCCTTTCACGAACCGTCGTTGCTTGGTTCAAGCTAATATTGTTGTACCCGTCGTTCAAATTGGAGGTCCAATTAGGTGTAAATCCATTAGTAAAGATCGTTGACCACAATCCACTCATAGAAAAATCAGCTGTTAGTGGTCCTGTGACACTAGTCATAAAGTTTCCATCTTCATCACAAATCACATTTTCACCGCCTACATCAAATTGGAAATGCGGCATGGAAGCCTCTTCTGGGACATCAAGTGGAGTTAAAGGATAGATGGTAGCTTTCACGTTGCCCGAAATAACTGCAGGCATTCCCATCGTCATTACTTTCTTTGGTTTCTCTGGATCTGAAGGATTCTTCGAATCTGCAGAGTAGTGAACTACCGTGTTATTACGATAAAGCACCTCACCGTTATGAACATCCACATATGTCTTGTAATTACGCCAGACATTGCCGTCATAGCCTTTTACGTGAATTTCTTGAACAAGATGATATGCTAATTTTTCCTGATTTTCAAGAGGCAATATAAATTGTCCACCTACTTCAACTTCTTGATTGTTCAAGTTAACGTTGAGTGCAGCAGCACCAGTCAAAGAGGAAACTGGCAAAGCAGCCCCACTAGGAATTGCGGCTTCAGGAAAATATTCTAACCCAGCCATGATGAGTTGGTTGTTCTGAAACTTAAGAAGTACCTGACTTCTCAGAACCTCTATTCCATCCACATATTGGGTAAAAATAGCGCGGTCATGCTTCAGAGTGTTGCCTATTCGACACTCTCCAAGTTGTTCAACATTGACTCCGAATGCGGCTAATTCATTTTGTAAAGCGTTTATGGCACGTTCACAAACATCAGCACCACCAATAGGAAGCGGCTTTCCCCATGCCCTATGAGGCATGAGCGTATGTGGATCAATTTGACCAAACCATCCATCAAATTCTTGACTAAAAGTATTCCATGAAGTATGTGCTCTGAGCAATTGCTGCTCTCTTAAATCAGGCTTTTCAGATTGGTTTTTGAATATCCTGACCTCCAAAGGGTCCACAAAATATTCTAATTCAGACTGGGCAAAAAATGTGCTAGATACTAGCAGCGCTAGTAGGAAGAGTAAATTTGGTTTCATTTATTCCGGTTTTTGGGAATTCTAAGATATGCAAAGTCAATATGATTGAAGTATACAAAGCATAGGAATCGAGGAATCCTGAAAAAATCATTTTGCGCCAAGATTAAAAAAAAAGGAAACGGTAGTATATTAGCATATGACCAAAATTTTATCCCTAACTACGCTTGTGTTGTGCTTTATGTGTGTTCAAATAGTGAATGCTCAAATTTTGCCTTCACATGAAGATTTCCCAGAATCCCTAATATACAGCGCCCCTTTTCCAGAATCCGATTTTCACCATTTAAACAGAGATATTCTGTGGAAAACAGCTCAGCCGCTTAATGCAAATCAGCCGGTAAATTCGGAAGCTATTATTATTGAGGGTGAACTGAGCGGG
>CAZKMC010000244.1:0-4360 GCA_964553485.1 uncultured Comamonadaceae bacterium | reverse complement strand
ATTTCTTTGGCCCTTGAGGCTGTGAATAAAGTGTCAGAATTCCAAACACCCTGATTCAATTGCAATTGAAGCCATTTAGACATGTCATGAACACTTGAATTTATTCCTCCAGCTGGCGCAATGTTATCCCAGTTCACCCATTCGATGGCCACGTTCTTGCCATTAATCTCGTTGTGTGGTGTTGCTTTATTTGTGTTTGAAGTGAATTGGTTAATTGAAGTAACGGTGTGGCTCATCCCCAAGGGCTCAAAAAAACGTTCCTCTACGAATTCCTCCCAAGTCAATCCTGTGATTACAGGAATGATTTCTCCTGCTGTCAGAAACATGATGTTTTGATAGCCATATGCTTCTCTGAATCCATATTTCGGCTCTAGATGCCTTGCTCTGCGGATCACTTCTTCCCTGTTATGGGTAGTCCCGTACCAGAGCAAGTCGCCGCTAAAAGTTGCCAATCCACTGCGGTGACACAGCAAGTCTCTTACGGTCATGTTCGCACTTACATATGGGTCGTATAGTTGGAACCATGGAAGATATTTTTGGACTTTGTCGTCCCAGTTTAATTTTCCTTCATCAACTAGAATTGCCAGAGCAGCAGATGTGAATGCCTTGGAGTTGGAGGCCATGGCAAAAAGCGAATGCTCATCTACCTTCTCACCGGTATTTACGTTCTTGACCCCGTATCCTTTGGATAATACGACTTGATTATCATCAATAATGGCGACAGCCATGCCCGGAATATTCCACTTTGTCAACATTGTTTCCATGTAAGCATCCAGTTTTCGAATACTCTTAGATGGCTTTTGGGCGATAGTTCCAGAATGAATGAAAAGGAACAGAAGGGTAAATACAAATATTCTCATGTGTGTGATTTTGAGCTAAGGTACACAGCTATATTAAAAGTACATTCTGCCTTTATTGCAATCAAACGCAAAAACCACACTAAATTTGAGACATGGGATTTATAAAAGGAGAACGTGTGAGATTCCTCAATGAAGTAGGAGAAGGTGTTGTTGTTGAGATCAAGGCCGAGGGAATTATTATCGTAGAAGACGAAAGCGGGTTTGAAATGCCTTACCCGGAAGAAGAACTAATGGCTTTACCCTCCTCGGGACAGGAGTCTGCATACCAGAAAATTGAGCCAGATCTAAGTCAAGTAATAGACCGGAATGTTTCGCCGGAAAAGCTTAAAAAAGCGCGAGATGACTTCAAGGTGAAATACAAAAACCCTAGAGCTACCAACATGCAGCGCAAGGGAGAGATGATGGAGATTGATCTTCATAGCCATGAAGTGATTGAAAATGAAAGAGGGCTTTTGCCAGGCGAAATTCGCGATGTTCAAATGGCGCATTTCGAACGGATGATGCGCAGGGCTGAACAGGAGAAAATTGGTAAAATCATTTTTATCCACGGAATTGGCCAGGGAGTTTTGAGAGCGGCAATTCGAAATAATATTGAACAATTTTATCCAAATGCCATATTTCACGATGCCAACTTTCAGGAATATGGATATGGAGCTACCGAGGTAATAATCAAATTCTGATTAACGCTTTCTTGGATCTTTATAGGGTCTGCGTTCTTGTTCCTTCCCCATTGTGATGTACACATCCCGTTGAAATTCCCATTTCCCTTTTATATATCCAAAGGCATCATAGCTCATGTCTGGACCATAAAAAGCATAATTGCCTTCCAGTCCGTTTGAGCGTGGCGACAAATGATCAAATACTATTCTTTTGTCTTTCGGGTAGTACTTTAGTGAGGCGGAAACATCCTCAGCATAAATCATGGACCATCGCTTCTTAGTTCCGGATGCCGTTTTGAAAATTGGCGCACCCAGTTTGATGTCGTTACGTTGAAATTGAAGAACCTCAAGCACCTTAGCAGTAGTAATATTATCAAGGCCTTGCCATCCCAATAGCGTATAAATGGTCTCATTCCCTTTTTCCAATGGAATAATCTCATAATACAAGGCCCCAGGCCATTCGTTACTGTCTAAATATTTACTGTCATGTTTAGTGGGCAAATTTCGTTTTTGCTTGAGTTCATGCCAGTTGTAGAGCTGGGCTTTCTCATCCTCGAGGTGCAAAATAAAACATCGATATAAATGGGTTCCATCAACAAGTGGAACATTCCAATTGAATATTCGAACGAGTTTGTCTGGCGAATCCAAAATGCCCATTTGAGTAATACTTGAAAAAGGGTAAGCCATACATCCCTCAGAATTCACTGCCTGTTGCACCTCAGTGGCAAGTGAATCTGAATAGGCAATCCGCATCTCGTCTGTCTTTGAGGAGCGAATGCCCTCTAAGCATTCGAACATACGAGCTTCAATTTCCTGAAATAAACTCTCCTCGGCGTAGCCAAAAAAGGAAAGTCCAAAAAGTGAGGCGAAAACGAATAAATTTTTGAGATGCATATTTTTCTAAACGCTATAATGACTGGAATATGATGTTATTGCTTGGGCATATACTGTTCCGGAATTTCCACCCCATTTTGGTTGGACGCCCAAACAAGATTAGCGATCCACCACGTATTTCCGTCAAAAACCAGTTGATAGCTATTAATGCCGAGGTGTTTTTGGTCGCCCACATTCAGCTCGTAGGTCTGAAATGCCTGTGCAATTCCATTGTAATGCTGCACGGTCAAATTGATTTGCTGCTCAGAAAATGGAGAAGTGGAGGTATTCCGTTGCATCATGCGGACAAATTCCTCTAGGGAGAATGTACGTGCGTTTTTTTGTCCCAAAGAATTGTCGCTCACTACAGTCAGGTCAGCGCATGGCAAGAAAAGCTTCCGGAATTTTTCCCAGTCTTTTTGGTCTGTAGGAGCTGAGATGATGGACAATGTTTCCAGAACTGTTTCTTGAATTGTTCGAACAGAAGGTATTTCTTGTGTTTTGGCCTGTAGGCCGATGAGAAAAGCCAATGTCGCCAAAATGAGGTGTCGTTGCATAGTCAATGGAATTACGGCCTCAATATGAACAAAAAAGGCGGGAAAACCCCGCCTGTTCTATAAAGTTACGATGCACTTAGAGGTGCATAAATTCTTTTTTCGCCAATAAGTCGTCTTGTGACTCTCTGTGCTCGGGATCATCAATGCAGCAGTCAACGGGACAAACGGCTGCGCATTGTGGTTCATCGTGAAAACCGACACATTCCGTGCATTTATCTGTGACGATGAAATAGACGTCCATATCTACAGGCTCATTCACTTCATCAGCATCAACAGAAATTCCTTTTGGAGTAGTTACAACTCCTTTGATACCTGTACCTTCAGACATGCTCCATTCAGCCCCACCTTCATAAATGGCATTATTTGGGCACTCCGGTTCACAAGCTCCGCAGTTGATGCATTCATCTGTAATCATAATTGCCATAGACAAAATTGATTTAAGGGTGTTACTTTTGTGTGCAAAGATAAGAAAGCTAAATCGCAAACTGTCTCCATCTACTTTATGAATCTTCAACATCGGATTTCAGCATTTGTTCAATTAGGAAGCTTATTCCAGTCTCTGGGTAAAAATGAGTCATGGCCGGGATACATCTGTGGCTTAAATGACCTCGAATATTCTGACTTAGAAGAACTAGTTCAAAGAGCTTATACTTTCAACGCGTGGTTTGCACCTCAAGAGGTTCGCAAGCAGCTATTGGCCTTGAGCCACATGCTTGATCAGAATTCATTGACAACCTGGCTTTCGAATTACCAAGTTCAGGATGACCTTGTGGAAAGACGAGTTGCAATCATCATGGCTGGAAATATTCCATTGGTTGGATTTCATGATTTATTATGTGTTTTAATAACAGGAAACAGAGCAGAAGTGAAGTTATCTTCTGAAGACAATAAATTAATGCCTGCTTTTATCTCAGCAATGGAGAAGTGGGCACCTGATTTGACAGAACGGATCACTTTCCACTCAACTCCATTGAAGTCTTTTGATGCAGTCATTGCCACGGGAAGTAACAATACGGCTAGGTATTTTGAGCATTATTTTGGCAGTAAACCCAATATCATCCGAAAGAATAGAACATCCGTGGCTGTATTAACCGGAAAAGAAACCACAGAGGAACTTAAACTTTTGGGTAATGATGTATTTGACTATTTCGGTTTGGGATGCAGAAATGTGACAAAACTTTACGTGCCAAAAGGGTATGATCTCAACCGCTTTTTTGAGGCGATTTTCCCTTTTCAGGATGTAGTGAACCACAACAAATACGCTAACAATTTTGATTATCACAAGGCTATTTGGCTATTGAATCAGGATGACTTGTTGGAAAATGGGTTCCTACTATTAAAACAGGACGCCGCGTTAGTTTCTCCTGTAGGGTCAATGTATTATGAATATTATGAGGAAATAGCTGAGGTA
>CAZKMC010000243.1:2971-4365 GCA_964553485.1 uncultured Comamonadaceae bacterium | reverse complement strand
CAACCCTAGCCAGTTTGATAAGTCGAAATTATGACGCTACCAAAGGAGAAATTCTAGTAGACGGGCAGCCTATCAAAGACGTCAATCTGTATGACCTAAGAGAAGCAATCGGATTCGTTCCACAAGAAGTGTTTTTGTTCTCAGACAGTATCAAAAACAATATCGCTTTTGGTCTTAGCGAAGCCAACGATGATTTGGTGAAACAAGCTGCAATGGATGCTGACGTTCATGACAATATCGTCGAATTTCCAAAAGGATATGATACACTTTTGGGTGAAAGAGGTATTAATCTGAGCGGGGGACAAAAACAACGGATCTCAATTGCACGTGCAATTGTTAAAAAACCTCAGATTCTAATCTTTGACGACTGCTTGAGTGCTGTTGATACGGAAACAGAAGAAACAATATTGAAGAACCTCAAGCACATCATGAAAGACAGGACTTCATTGATTGTAAGTCACCGTGTGTCATCAATCAAGCACGCGGACCATATCTTAGTGATGGATGAAGGCCGCATAGTTGAAGAGGGAGACCATAAATCATTGATGGATTCTCGAGGTGTCTATTCAGAGCTCTATCAAAAGCAACTATTAGAAGAACAAACAGCTTAGTCAAATCCCTTTATGGGTTGCAGAAAGTTCCGTAGACTGAAAGCAATGTTAATACGTCAGCAGCATTGATGATTCCATCCTCATTTAAGTCTGTGGTGCATCCTGACAAGCAGCCAAATTCGCTGAGTAAGGTCAGCAAGTCAGAAGTTGTTCGAAAGCCATCGTGGTCATAGTCGCCCAAGCAATAAACTTCATCGGGGTCTAGAGTTTGGTTGCAATTGTTATCTACATCTTCATAGGTTCCTGGAGCTCCAGGATAAACATCATCTCTTGTGTCATCACAGTCAGTGCTATCAGAAACGTAGTCCAATGGCTGAGTGCATTGCTGAAGTGACTGTACCAAATCTCCAAAACCATCGCTGTCGGAATCGGCATACCACATTGGACCTAAATCACAACTGCCATCATCTTGAGTAGCCGCAGGATCAAAATTGCAAGCTGTTACATCGATGCAACCTAAAACAGCACAAGCGGATACATTAATTGTGATTGTTGCAGAATACGAATTGTGCACTCCTGTTCCTTCTACCAAGATGTCGTATGCTCCTACTCCAGCGGGCCAATTAGAAAGAGTCAAGGTATATGTTCCTGGAACCACATCATTTGCACTAAAAGTTGCAGTTGCTCCTCCTGGTAATCCAGCAGTAACGCTGAGGTTCACAGGGCCCAGAAAACCGTCTTCAATTGTTACATCTACAACTGCCGATTCATTGTCGCAGACGTCAGTATCTAAACTACTGAGGTGAATAAATTGAGGCCGCAATAGAAACAAACCATTTTCAA
>CAZKMC010000243.1:0-2961 GCA_964553485.1 uncultured Comamonadaceae bacterium | reverse complement strand
GACTAACAGCCACTACTCCTGATTCAAAATACGGATAGTTGCTCCACGAACCATTGAAATTAGCACTATTACTGGAAGGATATAGATCAAAAAAAGCAACCTCACTTAAATTGGCATTTGCAACATCCTGAATGTCTAATATGCGCAATCCGGCTCTGTAATTTGATTGGTAACAGAGATTGCCCGAGTTGTATAAGTTGTGATCGATTGCTCCAACAGAAGATTCATAATAACCTAATAAAAATGGACTATTCAAATCCATGATGTTCCAAATGAAAGTTCTTGTATTTGTGCCATTGTTAGACTCATCCAGCTCATCATTCAGTAAGAAATACTGATGGTCATCGGTAATCCATCCTTGGTGAGTATACGCCGACCCGGGATATCCATTTATGCTCAAAGTTTGAGTATCAGTGGGGTCTTCCACATTGGCAATAGTTAGGGAATTTCCATTGCAATTAAAAGCAATCTGCATTCCTTGATATGCTGCATCAGGACCATTGTATGTCACCACTTGTGCATCGTGGGTGTATCCGTCCAAAGCATAATCTCCGAGTAGAGAAGGAGCCAGTGGATTAGAAATATCTACGATGTGAAGGCCGCCATTAAAAGTAGCGGTTCCAACTGCGTATGCTCTGGCTACCGATGGATTGATTACAATATTGTGTGCATCTCCAAATCCTGCATAATGCGCATCCACCGTAAAAACTTCAGGTGGTGCAACTACATTTCTTAATCGAGTGAGATCAAATACTTGCATTCCATGAGCATTCGCTTCGCTTACAATGAACGCATAGTCTTGATACACTTTTACATCCCTCCAAATTGAATTGAAAGTTTGAGTTGGTAATTCCCCTAAAAGAATTGGATTGATCGGGTCTGATATATCAAAAAAGGACGTCCCAGTATAGGTGCCAAGCAACACATATTCTTTTCCGTCTAAGGCGTCTGTCCAGCCCCAGATGTCATTCGACTCTCCGCCACCAATAGCAGCAGTATTTAGGTGCGCTAATAAATCAACATTTTCACAAGGATAAAGACCAGCAGCCATTCCTCCAACGCATGGAGATTGAGAAAAACTAAAAATAGAGGTAGTGCCTAGCAAGAGGCAAAGTAGAAGATGTTTCATCTGAATTTTGGTTAGGAGCCTGTAATATACGGATTTATCTTCTGATATTTTCGGTATAGAATAAACCTACATTGCATATTCTTTGTTGTAATTGAAACCAGTTCAATGAAAATAGTGCTCAGTGGTGGATCCGGTTTAATAGGATCATTAATAGGTCAAACCTTGGCTAATTCAGGGCATGACGTAGCAATTCTGACTAGGTCAATTAAACCAAATCAACCTTTCAGACAAATCGAGTGGGACCCACAGCGCAACTTGATAGACGATGTAAAAATGGAAGGCACCCAATGCATCATTAACCTGGCAGGAGCTCCTGTAGCTCAGCGCTGGACGACTTCTAACAAAGAAAATATCCTTGAAAGTCGAATAAATAGCACCAAAGTACTGGTCGATTATATTGATCGCAACAAAGCAGTTTGTCATTCATTCATCTCAGCAAGCGCGATTGGGCTTTATCCTTCGGGAGACTCTTTTTACAACGAAAATTCAGCTTCGGGAAATAACTTTCTTAGTGAGGTCGTACAACATTGGGAAAACGCTGCCTTCAAGGCAGAAACCTATGGCTGTAGAGTTGTCGCGTTGCGAATAGGAATCGTTTTGGCAAAAAACGGGGGGGCGCTTGATAAGCTGTTACCAATCTTCAAATTAGGACTTGGAAGCCCTGTCGGTTCTGGCAAGCAATGGCAAAGCTGGATACATATCAATGATTTAGTTCAAATGTTTCAGCTCTTGTCTGAAAACTTCCAATATGCTGGAATCTACAATGCTGTTGCACCTAATCCTGTCACCAACAAGGAATTCTCCTCAGCATTGGCCAAAAGTTTAAATCGCCCTTTTTGGCTTCCAGCAGTTCCCGCTTTTGTGCTGAAACTAGTTTTTGGTAAAATGTCTCAAATCATTCTAAATTCACAAAAGGTCAGCTCCAAAAAAATTGAGGCGCTTGGTTTCAAATTCAAGTTCCCAACGATTGATATTGCATTTGAAAACCTTTTTAGGAGTAATGATTGAATTGATTCAGTGAAATAAAACACAAGCTGATTTTACAAACGAGTACAAACAAGAAAGGCCGCTAACGCGGCCTTTCTTTGTCTACACTCAGCTATCAATTCACCGCAAACTGCTTTGCAGCGACAGCCTTATCAGATGTCATGGTCAAGGTGTATAACCCTTGTTGCAAACTTGATATATCAAGTGTGCGATATCCATTTAGAGTTGTCTCCAAAACTATTCTACCGGACTGATCGTAAATCTTAACCAACGTGTTTGCTGAAAGATTTCCCGTAATGTTCAAGTATTCATTTGCTGGATTCGGATACAATTCGAAAGCATTGAAAGTATTGCTTTCAATATCTACTCCTGGAGTTAGAATTGCGTCAATCACATGCACAACTCCGTTGTCTGCATCAATGTCTGCTAATGTTACCGTTGCGTTGTTGATCATCACGATACCCATGTCGATAGATACAGTCACATCCTCTCCAAAAAGAGTTGTGATCATCTGTCCGTCTGTTAGGTCACCAGAGAATGCCTCTGCTCCTACTACATGGTAAAGCAAGATGTTTGCAAGATCTCCTGTTGGGTCAGCAAGCAAAGCATCCAATACTCCAGCTGGTAGAGCAGCAAAAGCTGCATCTGTTGGTGCAAAGACTGTGAAAGGTCCGTCTCCACTCAAGTCATCATCTAGTTCTGCAGCGATTACTGCAGCTTCTAGTGTCTCGTGGTCTGGGCTGTTCACTATGATATCTACTACTGTTACTGGCGCTGGTGGCAATAGAACTGCGTCAATCACATGCACAACTCCGTTGTCTGCATCAATGTCTGCTAATGTTACC
>CAZKMC010000242.1:0-4391 GCA_964553485.1 uncultured Comamonadaceae bacterium | reverse complement strand
GTAGTAATATTGAATGCTGAATTTTTAATGTCCAATGTATAATGATTGGAAAACCACCCTCGCTGTCAGTTCGAGTGCCCTGCTTGGAGATGCATGAATTGAACTCTGTGGAACATGCAGCCTGTATCGAGAACGGGGAAGTATTATCGAGTTGAACGCTCTAGGTTCAAGTTGAGAAAACAACATCCCTGTCAGTTCGAGTGTTTTGCTTCCGCTGCATACGTTGTTGTCTCCAATGGACAATGCAAAATGTATCGAGAACGGGGTAGTAATATTGAATGCTGAATTTTTAATGTCCAATGTATAATGATTGGAAAACCGTCCTCGCTGTCAGTTCGAGTGCGCTGCTTGGAGAAGGATCAAATCATCCCTGCGGATGGTGTAGCGTGTATCGAGAACGGGGAAGTATTATTACAATGACAGAGTCATATCCAAGCCAGAATACCCCACGGTCGTTCTCGATACATTTTGCACAGACATTGTCGAAAATTCGGTATTTGGGCGAAGCAAAACACTCGAACTGACACCTCAAAACCTCCCACCTATTTCTGCTTCTTCCCTTCTTTCATCGCAGCTTCTTTGAAGTAATCCAAGATGATACTCACTTGCTTGTCGACGTCCTTGATGCGGACAATCTTGAAAATGAGAGTGCGTTTGCTGCCGTCTGTGAGCGAATCAAACACCTTGGCGGAAATCCTCATCCTGATCCACCAACACCTGCAGGACTCATAGAGCGTCCAGATCCCACTGGAACTTTTGGCGTTCACCATGGGATGATCTGTAAGTTAACAAGTGAAGGAGATAGTTTGTGGGTAAGAAAGTATGCGTGGGATGATGAAAATTTTATCGGAGGATTTTTTCGTGATATGACCACTACCCTAGAAGGAGGATTCATCTGCACAGGAACCGCCTATTGGAGTGAAGACCACCCCAGTCAAGATACCTGGGTCATGAAAGTAGACGAGTATGGTTGTTTGGTTCCCGGCTGCCAGGTGGGTGTCATTGAAAAAGATCAAAATGTTGGCTTTGAACTCTATCCAAATCCCGCTCATGATGTGTTGAGCGCGTATATTGAATCAAAAAAAGCCATCTCCGGGAGATTCACACTTTTCAATGGGTTGGGACAAGCAGCACTAATTGGCTCCAAAGTTTGGGTTTCACCACAAGAATCGGTCACCTATTTATTTGATATTGCGCATTTGCCTAGGGGCTATTATGTGCTCAGTTTTGTGACTAAAAATGGTGAGGTCATTTCTAAAAAAGTTGTGTTAGAATGATAAAATGCTCCCTAAAATTATGAGGAGATTTTAGTCTCCCAGACTTTCATGCTGGGGAAAATGACTGATTACGTTCAGAGAATGTAGAAGAGTCAAGAAGTCATTGACGGTTTTTGTGCCGCCCTTCGGGCTTTGGTGTGGCGGGTGATTTTTAATCCCCGACCTTTAGGTCGGGGCTACGAGAATTGCGCCCTGCGGGCTCATTTTCGGCTTACGGCAGGGGGAAAATTACGAATAGAGGTTGAATGGACATGTGGGTAATCGTGGAAAACGATCCAATAAACCTTTCACCGCCCCTAACGGACCGGGCTATGGATAATCCGCCCCTCTGGGGCTTGTGTTTTGGTCTTTGTTGATTTGAATGCAAGAAAATCAACCTAAAACCTTCAGCTTTTAACCTTAATCCTTCAACATTCCACTTTTTCCACTATTCCTCTTTCCTCTATCATTTATTCAAAAACCGCCAAATGAATATTCCTATTCGCATGCACCAACCCTTTGGAGCCGTCTGGAATAGTGCGCCCTTTGAAACTTGTTTTGGCTTTTTGGAAAAAGGCACCCATGTCGGCATCGGCCATTACGGGAGCTTCTCCGCGGTAGGTGGACTCGCTGAGGTAGCTGTCGAGGAGGCCATCGAAATGTGTGCGGAAGAGCTGGTGGGAGGCGAAGATATCACACCCTAAAATTGCATCTCCGCTGATGGCCATGATGCCCACAATGTCACTCTCTTCGGCGAACGCCAGAAAAACCTGCTTCTGATCTTCTAAGCTCTTCTTGACTTCATCATTGTCCTTGAACGCCATGTAGGTGCCGGTACTAGAGTTCTCCCCCACTCCATTGTTGTATTCTTTTACATCATCCCACACGTCTTGCTGGTTGTCCTTTTTGCGAATCGAATTCCCCGCAGTGGCTCCCCAAGCGAAGGTGGAACTACTGCCCTCGTATTGCCACCGACCATGCTCCACGCAGAACACGCTGATGTCCGCACTTTCTCCGGGAGGTAAGATGAGATCTTGTGCAATGACGCGATCTTGTTTACCGCCATCTACCACTTCACCCGCCATGAAATAAACGGTGTCGGTTTCTGACTCATTGGTAGCGTACAACATGTTCACTGCCGCGCCGGAATCCGAACCGGAAGAGTTGTTTTCCCAACTAATAAAGGGACTCGAATTGGCGCCTATGCCCCTACTTCTTTGTCCCGGATTTGAATCTCTTTTCCCGCTTTCCTCCACGGTCACGATCTTGTTCTCCAACGCTTCCGACAATGGCATGTAATCACCCAAATGCGCATGGAATGCAAAAAAGTTCTCATCTCCTGCAATGGGCACCAGCATGAGGTTTCCTTTGACTATGGCATCATCAAGTTGAAGGGTGAAATCATAGTCAAGGGGCATCACATGGTGAGCAAAATCAGTTTCGAGGTGTTGTTCTGCTATGGGGTCCTCATCGCAAGAAGACAGGAAAAAGAGGAAAGTGAGGAAGGAGAGGAAAGTGAAGAAACGGGGCGGCAAATGCTTCATAGCGAGGGGGTTTGGTTTGGAAAATGTAGGTAAATATCTTAGCCATAACGAGAAATAAACATTTTTTGCATATCTCGATTTAGATTGTAACGTACGTTTGCACCGAAAACGATTAGAACAAGAAAAGATGGAATATAGAAGATTGGGAAAAAGCGGATTGAAGGTGAGCGAGCTTTCCTTTGGAAGTTGGATCACTTTTGGAAATCAGATCGGAGATGATACTTCAAGCGCCTTGATGGACATGGCCTACGACGCAGGGGTCAATTTCTTTGACAACGCAGAGGTCTACGCCAATGGCGAGTCTGAAAGAGTCATGGGTGAGATCCTAAAAAAGAAAGCCTGGGCCAGAGATACTTACACCGTGAGCAGCAAGGTCTTCTTTGGTGCCGGCGGAAAACTCCCCACCCAACGCGGCTTGCACAGAAAGCACGTAATGGAAGCCTGCGAAGCAGCAATGAAAAGGCTTCAAGTGGATTACCTCGACCTGTATTTTTGTCACCGCCCAGACAAAGAAACGCCCATTGAAGAGACCGTGTGGACCATGCACAATTTGATCACACAAGGCAAGATCCTCTATTGGGGATGTTCGGAATGGAGCGCGCAGGAGATCATGGAAGCCCACATGGTGGCCGCCCGTTACAACCTGATTGGCCCTACCATGGAACAGCCGCAGTACAACATGTTGGTACGCAGAAAGGTGGAGGTGGAATACAGCCAGATCTACAAAACGGTGGGATTGGGAACTACCATTTGGAGTCCCCTCGCCAGTGGAATTTTGACCGGGAAGTACAACATCTCCTCTGATGAGGAGGTGCGCTTAAAGCGCGAGGAATTAAGCTGGCTCAACGAAAAGATCCTCACCCAAAAGAATTTGGACAAGGTGACACAGTTGACGGCGCTAGCGGGAGACCTTGGTTGCAGCATGCCCCAATTGGGCGTGGCGTGGTGCCTCAAAAACCCCAATGTGAGCACGGTCATTCTGGGAGCCTCAAAGACTTCTCAGTTGAAAGAGAACCTGCAGGCTGCAGACCATGTGCACAAGTTGACCGACGAAGTGATGGAGAAAATTGAGGAAATTCTAGACAATCTTCCCGAACATCCTCAGTATTGATCTTGCTTTACGATCTTTGAAGCCATGAGCGCATTCCGCATTGATATCCTTACCATACTCCCCTCTCTTTTGGAGAGCCCCTTTTCAGATAGCATTCTGAAAAGAGCTCAAGAAAAAGGATTGGTGGAAGTGCACGTGCATGATATTCGGGATTATTCTACGCAGAAACAAAAAAGCGTGGACGACTATGCTTTTGGTGGTGGTGCCGGTATGGTGATGACCATCCAACCCATTCATGACTGTATTGATAAACTCAAAGCAGAACGGACTTACGATGAGATCATTTATATGACACCAGATGGCGAGCAGTTGAATCAGGGAATCTCAAATGAGCTTTCCATGAAGCAGAATCTCATCATTTTGTGTGGGCATTACAAAGGAGTGGATCAACGTGTGCGCGATCATTTTATAACCAGGGAGATCAGTATTGGAGACTACGTGCTTTCCGGCGGAGAATTGGCAGCGGCGGTGCTTTCAGAC
>CAZKMC010000241.1:0-4406 GCA_964553485.1 uncultured Comamonadaceae bacterium | reverse complement strand
CATTATTATTAGTGGTAGCGCCACAGTTCAAAATCCCTGAAGCTCCAAGGGCGTCATAGTAGGCGCACCAAACCGGGTAACTAGCCGGGTTGGCATTGTCGATTCCCCATGATGCATTTGTTGCCACTACAAAAGCGCCATTTGAACCGCCAGAAGAATTCCACATATCTCGAAGAGTATGTGGGTATGAATATGCTGCAATCACGTTGGCTTCAGTAAGTCCACCCATGTCCACTTGCATAATTTTCACGTTCCAGTTTACACCGGCTCCCCCATTGCTGTTATTACCTCGGGCTCCGATCATTCCAGATACGGATGTTCCATGATCTCCAGCTCCAACGTTGTCGTTGTTACTGGTTGTGTTCCATCCATTCACATCATCCACGTACCCATTTCCGTCATCATCTATGCCGTTTCCGTCGATTTCGGCGGTATTGGTCCAGTGATTGGCAATAAGATCTGTGTGGTTGTAATTTGATCCACTTCCCTCGAGCACACAAACCACGATGTCATCGCCATTTGGAGTTTGTCCGCCGGTGGTGATGTCCCAAGCTAGATCTGTGTCTATATCATTGTCAGAAGCATCAATATGATGCCATTGAGATGAAAAGCCAGGATCATTAGGAGTGGCTCTATCTTCAACGATGTGGTTGAACTGAGCAGCCTTCACAAGGGAACTTTTTTGAATCACTTCCAACAACTGGTAATCATCGATTACATTGTTGTTAAAGGCAAAAAGGTGAGTGTTGGTTAGCTTTGAAAGTTCCTTGATGTAAATGATGTCTGTATTCTCACCATTCAGCGCTTGAAAATCTTCAAGAATTTTATTGGGTTGCTTTCCTTCATTGAGCATGATGATTACATCACCGGCAATATAAGGTGTTTCCTGGGCGTGGGTATACGTCCAAAGCATCAGTCCGCAGACCAATGTGAATAAATGTAGAGGTTTCATAAGTCATTGATTTCGTTAAATAAATAATAGTAGCAATACAATATAGATAAGTGAATTAAGGAATTTTAACTATTTCCAAAAGGGCACAAAGAGTTTCATGTAAAAGTTTAGGTTTGGTTTTCTGGTGAGAAGTTAAGATTGATGATTGTGTCCAATGAATAGGAATGATTCATTGGTCACTTTCCGATAGTGAATGGGGATTTTGGTAATTGAAATGAACATTATTCCGCTAAGTATTCATTTCGAAATGCCACTCGAGTGGCCAGAAGTATGCAGACTAGTTAAGCTATGCTGATGAATTCGTATCTTCAGCGTTACTAAATTTGATGGTGATGAAGTTTTTAATATTGATTGGAATAGGTGTTTTGAGCGTCTTTCAACTAGCCGCACAAGGACCAACCACTGATGAACCGGTGTATAGGGTTGTAGAAAGTATGCCGGCTATAGGAGATTGCAAGGAATTGAAAGATGAAGCTTCAAAAAACAAATGCACTCAAGAGCGCATTGTTTTTCACATTCAAAATGAGATTGTTTATCCTGAAGAACTCAAAGAATATGGCGTAGAAGGTGTTGTCTATACCTATTTTGTTGTGGGGAAAGATGGAGCAATCCGCGATGCTAAAGTGATTAGAGGGGTAGAACACAGCATGGACACTGAGGCATTACGTGTGGTAAAGATGTTGCCAGAATTTCATCCAGGTAAGCAGGGCGGAAAAGCCGTGTCTGTGGAATATACCATCCCTATTCAATTCAAGTTGAATCATGGAGATGAAGTGCTTCCCGAATCAGAAGATTAATAGGCAGGTTCTTAAAACGGAATTCCAAAATATCCATCCATTCATCTTAGAATATCACCTATTGGTCTGATTTTCTTGTCTTACTTCGGAATTCCCCCTGAAATTCTTGGCATTTACAAACATTTATTTTAATTTCTAGGCATCATTCAGTGCATGATTGAGCTCTTTTTTTCCGGTCTTGAGATTGATTAGTTGAGGACGAATGGGCAAAGTGCCTCATTGACCCCCAGTAACCTTAAAAATCCTATTCTTATGGTTAGCGTACAGCTGAAAATCATTGATGAAGGACTACAGCCAGATCTCGACGAGCTCACAGAGCGTTTGCGTAACGAGCTGGCCGACGAAAATGTCCAATTGGATCCTGATGCGGATCTTACTTTGAAAGTCAAGTTCGTTATAGATAACGACCAGGAACTCGTGCTCCTGCAATTGCGCGAGTCTGCAACAAAAATCAAGTTGCGTGAAAAAGTGATTCACTATAACAGTAACAGTTTAAAGGAGGATGTTGCTTTGGAATGCAAGGCGATGCTCGCACCATTAACGACCGAGGTTGCATAACGCAGCCAACAATATTCATGCACGAATAAAAAAAGCTGCCCCACCGGAGGCGGCTTTTTGTTTTCATAGAATTGCATGTAACCCCCGCCAAGCGGTAATATTGAAACAATTAGCAACCCAATCCGTAAGCGAAGATGATAACAACCGACGAGTCATTCACATTAGGCTGATAGACAGCTTCATAGATGATGTGTGGGCGTGCAAAAAACATGTGATGTCTGGTAATTCAGCTTTTAGAATTTATGTTAATGCGCAAGAGTATTCAGTTTCGTTTACTTACAGAGGTCCTTTTCATGAGAGCCTTACGGAGAGAGTTGTGGACATAAGTGAAAATACGATTGCAAACAATCAAGGACTACCGAGGATTAATCGGAAGGTCTCATTCTTGTTGGTTGAATGTTTTCAAAATATCATCAAGCATGGAGAAAAACTGGCGCGTGTTCAGCATGGAAAAAATGAAGAGGGCCTTTTTAGTTTTAAAAATGTAGGCAGCGTCTATGTGATCAACTCCATAAATGTAATTAAGAATGAAGAAGTTGAAGTTTTGAAAGAAATGGTTGATCAAATCAACCTCTTGTCAAAAGAAGAACTTCGAAACCTTTATAAAAAGCAACTAGTAGAAAATGAACTTAGTCACAAAGGCGGAGCCGGACTCGGTCTAATTGAATTGGCTAGGAAATCCGGTCAAAAACTTGAGTATGAGTTTGAAGTTCTAGATGAAGGGCTTCAGCTTTTTCATCAGCAAGTTATGTTCAACAGATAAGAAGATAATCATGTTGGTGTAGACTTTATTTCACCTACAAGAACACTTTATAAGGAGTTAGAAAAATCAGAAATCCTTCTATCATATAAAGGTGACTTTTCTCAAAAAAGCATCTTGCCAATCTTGAACATCGTTGAAAGCAATATTGGAAGAAGTGACGAAGAAATGATTCTTGCCAAGAAAGTGGGACATGTGTTGATTGAAATGCTTCAAAATATTTCAAGACTTGCTGCAGATGTCAAAGGAATCAAGGATGGGATTTTTCTCATAGGCAAAACCGGAGACAGATTTTTTGTTCAGGCGGGAAACATCATGGAACCTTCAAAAGCCGAAGTACTTCAAAAGTGGCTAGGAAGTCTCTCCGCCATGAGCAAAGAAAATCTTAGAAAAGTGCACAAAGATAAAATCAAAAGCAGCATAAAATTGAGTGACAAATCTAGGTCTGGACTAGGCTTGATTCAAATTGCCAAAGTAAGTGCGAGCCCCATTGAATACCAATTTGATCAAATCAGTGAGGATAAGATGTTTTTTTCATTGTATGTAATAGTATAGAATCACTACTTTCGAGTTTTCAAATGATTGAGCCACTTCATATTAAGCGCACAGAAGATACCCCTGAGGTAATCTTTGACTCTCTAGGAGATAATTTCGCTATTAGTGGAAGGTCTTTGCCTGAAGATGCCTATTCGTTTTATAAGCCGCTCATTGAATGGATGGATAAGTATTTACAATCAAATCCTTCATTGCTCACGCTCAAAATCTCCCTGGATTATTTCAATTCCAGTTCTGGACGATATATCCTGGAATTACTTGCCTGTTTGGAAGATAAAAAGGAAGTCATACGCATTGTATGGTTGTGTGAGAAGGAAGATGAGTTGATGATTGAAAAGGGAGAGGAATTCAAAAGCCTTGTAGATCTTACATTTGAAATTCGTCAGTTCTAAGATCTTATTCTTCTGTAGGTCACTTCCACAATCCACTTTATGTGGTTTTTTTTGTGCCTAGAATTTTCCTCTCTCGAAACTGCTTGTGACGGCTGGACGGAATCCAGTCCTCGTGTCCCTTTTTCCTCCTTTTGAGGCTGATTATGACGGTTAGATGTATCGTGGTCTGCGGTTTCTTCTCTTCAAACTGCTTGTGACGGACGGATGGAATCCGGCCCTACGGGTTTTCACTATTCCTCTATTGCTGTTCTGCGCATAGCGCGAGGAATGGTGCTTTCAGCTATTAAGGATCAATTCACTAATGACTAGAGGCTTTTGCCTCATAGAACTTTGAAAAGATGTACATAAAAGTGCATTTAGCGGCACTTTGAAGCTAGCCATTTGGCTGAATG
>CAZKMC010000240.1:2592-4408 GCA_964553485.1 uncultured Comamonadaceae bacterium | reverse complement strand
CCCTTTCCTTCATGGGCTCCTTCAATGATCCCTGGAATATCGGCCATCACAAAACTCCTGTCGTTGCGGTAGCTCACCATTCCCAAATTGGGACGCAAGGTAGTAAATGGATAATCTGCGATTTCTGGTTTGGCCGCTGAAACTACGGACAACAAAGTTGATTTTCCGGCATTCGGAAAACCTACTAATCCTACGTCTGCCAATAACTTCAACTCCAATATTTTCCATTGCTCTAATCCGTCTTCTCCGGGCTGAGCGTAGCGTGGCGTTTGATTGGTTGATGATTTGAAGTGATCATTTCCCTTTCCACCTCTTCCACCAGGAGTAGCAATGTATTCTTGTCCGTGTTCTGAAATCTCATATTCTACTTCGCCGGTTTCCGCATCTTTAACGATGGTACCCAGCGGTACATCAAGAATCTCGTCCTTGCCGTCTGCACCCGTTTTGTGACTGCCGGTTCCAATTTCACCTGGCCTAGCTATGACGTGCTTTCTGAATTTGAGGTGAAGCAAAGTCCACATCTGTTCATTCCCACGAAGAATCACATGTCCCCCCCTTCCACCGTCTCCGCCATCTGGTCCACCTTTGGACGTGGTACGATCTCGGTGCAGGTGCACAGAACCGCCTCCGCCATTTCCGGAACGACAACAAATCTTGACGTAGTCTACAAAGTTTTCACTCGCCATGGGTGTGGGATTTTGGGTATTAGCCTTCTATGGCTTCGTAAAGACGGTCGGCAATTTCCTCTATGGTGCCAATTCCGTTGATGCCGATATATTTATCCTGCATCATATAATGATCTGCAACTGGCGCTGTTTCGGCATTGTATACATCAATACGATTTTGAATAATCGCAGGATCAGCGTCATCCGCACGTCCACTCGTTTTTGCTCGGTTGAGGAGTCGTTGTTTCAATTCATCCTCTTCCACTTCAAGAGCAAGCATGTAAGTGATTTCTTGCTGGCGCGAGGAGAGGAACTCATCCAGAGCCTCTGCTTGTGCGGTTGTCCGCGGGAAACCATCGAAGATGAAACCTTTTGCATCCGCATGCTTGTCAACTTCAGACTTTAACATGGCGATAGTGACTTCATCTGGCACCAAGGCTCCTTTGTTCATGAAACTCTTGGCTAATTGACCGAGTTCAGTTTCTCCTTTGATGTTTGACCTAAAAATATCTCCTGTACTGAGGTGTACAAGCTTGTATTTGTTGATCAGATTTTCACTTTGGGTTCCTTTCCCTGCCCCGGGAGGGCCAAAAAGCACAATATTCAGCATGTTATTCAATTTCGCTTGTTGCGGAGCGCAAAGGTACTTTATTAATTACGAATTACGAATTACAGATTACGAATTGGGACGTCGCGGGCTCTTTGCTTCGCATTGTGCATTGCATTAGTCGCAGGCTCCGACCTCAGTCGGCCCGGAGCTTTGCTCGAGCCGGGGATTAATCTTCGGCTTCTTCGTGTTCTTCTATTTGGTTCAGAATTGGGGCGTTTGTAGTCTCGTCTGTTCTAATTTCAGTGTGTCTTATTTCACCTCCTGTTGTTCCTGTTTGCTGTGCATAAAAGAGAACTACAAAAACAAAGGCCATAATTACAATTGAAATGACTTTTGAAAAGGGCTTCTTTTTCCAATTTGCCCACAAGCCAATGAGGGAAAGTCCACCTAGTATATAGAGTAAGACTATAAATATCCCGGCTGTATCTTCGTGAACCTCAATGAAATGTTCATCGATGCCCAGCATCCCTTCTACCATTTTTTCTGCTCCTTCCCCAGTAGAACCAGCTATGAGAGCTGTGATTGTGGCAAAAACAAAGAG
>CAZKMC010000240.1:0-2582 GCA_964553485.1 uncultured Comamonadaceae bacterium | reverse complement strand
CGTTTTAATATTTCCGACTTTAAAAACATACCTCCAACCAACACCAATAAGCCTGCAACGGGAATGATAATGGGTAAATGATTCAATGCTAAATGCCAATGTGCGTCATTCATAATTTCAAGTTTTGTTTAAATATTTACTCCAAACAAAAAGCCGACTAATGCAGTCAAACCCATTGCAACTGTTCCCCAAAATGTGATCCTTACTATGGCTTTTATCATACTTGACCCTCCAGTTCTTGCAGCCAATGCTCCTAAAATAATTAAGAAAAAGAGAGCAAAACCATAAAGTGAATATTCCATACTCTTTAGAGGTAAAAAGAGAGCTACAATAAGAGGAAGAATGCCACCAACTGTGAATGCTGCTCCTGAGGCAAAAGCCGCTTGAATTGGTTTGGCCTGACTAATCTCGTTAATTCCCAATTCATCTCTCATGTGCGCTCCCAATGCATCCTTCTCTGTTAACTCCTTTGCAACCGTCAAAGCCGTTTCTTTCTTGAGACCTCTTTTTTGGTATATCTCAGCCAGGAGTTGCAGTTCCAATTCTGGAGTCTCTTTTAATTCTAGTTTTTCACGTTCAATATCCGCCTTTTCCACATCTGTTTGGGAGCTCACAGAAACGTATTCTCCAGCTGCCATAGATAAAGCACCAGCAACTAAACCCGCTAAAGTTGCCAAGACGATTGGCTCTCTGCTCGCGCTAGCAGCGGCAACTCCTATGGCCAGGCTTGCCGTTGATAATATCCCATCATTTGCCCCAAGAACGGCTGCCCTCAGCCAATTACTCCGTTGTATATAATGGTTGTCTAGATAATTGTCTAAGGTTTTTACCTTCTCTTCCATGTGGTAATGTATTCAATTTATCAGTGGCGGGAGCGGGGTCCGTCTATTCAGGATGTGACATTCAACCGCCACCATTTCTTGTTAGCTGTGAATGGGCTTTTTGTTATTCATGACTTAGCCTACAGCATGAATTCATGACTCTAATTTGGGAGATTATATGGCTAGATATTGAACCTTTTGCCTTTCACTTTCAACCCACTGCACTGAAACTTGGAACATACAGCCAGCATCCTAGAAATCACTCACACGTGCTTCCAAATATGGCAAGCAACGTGAGAAGATCCGCCACACTTATGACTCCATCTGCGTTGAGGTCACCTTCGCAGACTGCAACCTCATCTCCCACACAGACTTGGAACACGGGGTCCCAAGTTGTATTGGTTCCACAGAATTGATTTCCATAAATGCATGAACCATCATCATCACTGGCCAATGGGTCATAGTTAGCCGCAGCGGCATCAGTACATCCACCAAAGAGGCAAGAACCGTCATCTTCTGTGGCAAGAGAATCATAGTTGATAGCTGCCGGATAGGTACATCCGGGAACTCCTGCTACCGGGGTGAGGCATGAACCATCTTCAGTTGCGTAGGGGTTGTATTCTTCATATCCCGGGTCTGTGCATCCACCACATGCCATGCATTCGCCAAAACATACAATGTCCACCACCATATCCTCAATACCTGTGGCCAAGCTTCGGTTGTTATTCACTGCGCAGCCAACTGGAACACTTTCGTCATCTCCCCATACATTTCCATTGATGAACTTGTACTCGATGGTGGAGTTGTTTGGTATCTGGACGCAAACTTCATAAAGCCCAAAATCGACGGGCGTCATTAAGAGCGCGGAAGGATCCCAGCCTTGGAATGAACCTGCTAAGTGAACGCCCGCAACGTTCATCGGCGTAAGCCCTAAATCAACTCGAAAACAAACCTCCACAGTTGTAGGATCTGGGTCTACGCCACAGATATCACAGGCTGCAAAACAGTGTAAATCAATGTTCTCGTTTTGATTGCCAACAGTCCAAACGCGGTTATAAATACCACCTCCATCTTCTGAGCCACAGGCAACAGGCACAATTTCAGCATCGGGCCAGGTATTGCCGTTGATGTATTTGTATTCCGCAATTGAACCCGGAATGATATCCACAGACAACGACCAGATGCCGCCTCCAAGATCTGTCATTGGTGTTGCCGTAGGGTCCCAATTCTGAAAATTACCAACCAGATGGATGCCTTCAGCGGCCGCCGTAAGCTCAGAGG
This sequence comes from uncultured Comamonadaceae bacterium, assembly GCA_964553485.1. Lineage (GTDB taxonomy): Bacteria > Bacteroidota > Bacteroidia > Flavobacteriales_D > Sanyastnellaceae > CAZKMC01. The sequence continues at coordinate 480 of CAZKMC010000240.1, read as the reverse complement.
CGCCTACCTGGAAAAGCACTGAAACGGGTGGGAAAGTGCACACGCCACATTCTGCAAAACAGTGGACCGGAATCACGCCAGTATTGGCCTCTGTGAGCCAGATGCGGTTGAACCCGCCAATGCCATTGGAAATTCCGCACCCCTCGGGCACCGCTTCTTCATTGGCCCATTGAGAACCATTGAGGTATTTGTACTGAATTTCTAATGCTGCACTGACCTGAATGGTTGTTCCCCAATGACCATTGCCGAGATCTGCAAGAGGAGCCGGATTCCATCCTTGAAAACTACCCGCTATATAGATTCCAGCGGGATCCACAGTGATCAAAGATGCATCCACCTCTAAACTTAAATTGTAGACACAAGAACCGTTGTCTTCATCCGCATTGGCGTCATAATTCACTGCATTCGGGTCTGTACAACCAGGCGCGACAAATATGGGTGTATTGCCATCGATATCAGGCGTGGCAAGGGGTTGATCTG
>CAZKMC010000239.1:0-4466 GCA_964553485.1 uncultured Comamonadaceae bacterium | reverse complement strand
GAATGCAGGTTTGTTGCTACGAATGGCAGTAAACGTAGTGTCGGACTGCTGGGCAAACGCACTTGCTCCCGCTAGTGCCAATGCAAATAAGAGTGTCTTTTTCATTTATAATTTGTTTTGGATTCATAATACTTGTTCTCACTTCACAACAGGCTCTTACCGGAACTGAATTCCTTAGGCAGTGACTATTCCGAATTTGAAGCAGATAGGACTCTATTCTTCATAATAAAAAAGAACTCTTGACTTGGTATATGTATCGTGACTCCAAAACTGTAGGGCACGAAGGTTGTTCCCTAGGTCAGTTATGTAGACGATTCCATATCCATCATCTTCACAATATTCAAGTGACCCGCCATCCAGTATTAAATTGTTCGCGTCTAAGAAAGCTCTATTGTCCTCGCCATAAATTACCCAGCAAACTTGAGGCTCTCCGAACAGCGACCTCTGTTCTTCTTTCACATTTAGGTTACTCCACGGTTCTGGGAGATGTTGAGCACTTAAACCTGATGTGGTCAACCAAATGAACATCACAATGATTATATTTTTCATAATTAACGTTTAAAATTTACATGAATCTTCTGACCGATTTCTTGACTTTGTTATGACAAACACCCCCCTCCCTATTGGTGACACCACGCCCATCGCATTTACATCACTTGTCAATACAATTAGGGTGTTAGGCGTATCCATTAAAGGGATTTGACAAAAGCAATTAGCAGTTTTGTAATACTATAGACAACTAAAAATGGTCCACCATAAAGAAATAGCCAGGCTATAGCTTCAATAAACATGTTTGGCTTTTTTCGTGGACGAAAATCGAATTCTTCTTTTTGATGTTTGTTCATGGCACACGATTTAGAATGGGTTGAGATAACTAGCTGTACCCATTGGAACAGCACGACTTGGTCCAGGACTGACTAGACCCCTAAAAAAATGTTTTAGTACAATTACTTGATGCTCGTAAAGCCAAAAGGCTCAGTGCTAAAGAAGGCTTTAGCAGTCGATCAAACCTTGTATAAGATGCAAGGATTGAACAGCGGTGATCTGAATATGCAACGACTAAATATTGCAAGTATTGTGCCTTTGAATCTTGATTTTAAGTCCATTAGACTCTCCAAGTGTAAACACTTGGAAATATTTTAAAAATTGTCGGGTACTGCTCTAGAGAAAGTCAGCAGGGTCATTAATCGCGCAAACACAAACCAGATTGGGACTTTTTACACCATAACAAACTTCAAAAAATCAAAGAGTCAGCCTTGAAGAGTATCTATTCAGCAAATGACTAATTTGCATTCTTACATTTTAAAAAGTTATGAAGAGCATTCTTTCAGACATAGATGGTTAGATCAAACTACCCCACTCTGCTGGGTACCATTTTGGGTATAGGAAAGGAAGCGGCAACAAAAAGCAAAGCGCCGCAAACGCGGTCATTGATTAGGAAAGCGAGGGATAGCTCCGGCAAGGTCGGATCAAAAACCTTCTAAGGTCAAACGTGAATTAATAACTAGATAACCATAACTTATTTAATTAAATCTATATTCACGTGAAAATCAAACTAAAACGATGAAGAAATGAAAAAAATGACTGTAATTCTGTTGCTTTTGCCTTTTGGCCTGTTTGCGCAGAAAAAATCGGGAGTCACCTATGCTGAGCATCCCGCGCTAGAGGTGATTGAAGCCACCTATAAAAGTTTTTGCAATGGGGACCTGGAAACATATGCCACTTATTTCGACCCGAACGTAAAAATTTGGAGCATCGGTGACACAGAACCCCATGGTCTTGAAAGTGATTTGGAAACGTCCAAATGGTGGAATGACAATTTCATACTTAGCATTTCAAGAGGTGAAGATGCCTCTCCAGATGTGATACAATACAAAGGGGATAAAACTGGAGTTTGGGTCATGGATTGGACCTTATTTACAGCCGTGAATAAGAAAACTGGAGACACTGTAAAGACTTGGTTCCATGATGAATTCCGAGTAAACAGCGAGAATAAAATCACCATGTGGTTCAGCTATTACAATCAAAACGATCTTGGGGCCCAAATTCAAAATTCATTTGGGGCACACAGAAATGGACGCGTGTACGATGAGCACCCTTTAATCGAATCCGTTGAAGCGGTAGTTGCTGGCTGGGTAGAAGGGAAACCAGATGTTATGGAAAGCTACTTTGCTGAAGACGCTAAGTTTTATCGCCGCGGAGATGGTAAAGACTATCGTGGAATCAGCTTAGCCGAACGCAAGGAAAAATGGGAGTCTGGAATCAATAGTACCAGTAAGCGAATTATGGAAGTCTACGGATATCCGGATGCCATTCGTTACGAAAAAGGTGAAGGCGGCTGGGAGGTCCTATCCTGGTGGAACATTACCAATGTCGACAAAGAATCAGGAGAAGAGTTCAAGGGATTCATTCACATGAGTCATTCTTTCAATGATGAAAGGAAGATTTCACGAGAGGTGATATGGATCGACTGGATAACCGAAGAATAATTATTTAAATCAAAGTTTGATGAAAAGTTTCAAGAATATTTTCCTCCTATCACTCATCATTGACCTCATTTCATTTTTGCCCATATTCCTAGTATACAATGGCGGGGAGATTAGAGATATGATGATTGAATCCATGGGCATTGAAGGGCTCGGCCAAAGCATTGAGGGCATGGCCGTCATGGACACCATGGCTTTTGGATTTGGCTTCATTGGAGCCGGCTACATTGCCTCATTGGTATACGCGCTACGTTTAAAGGATCTTAGTGCATTGAAAGCCGCAGCCTTCATTTTGGGAATTGTCCACTTGGCTTGGACCTTGCCCGATTTCGTCAATTTCGCGACGGGCTCGACTGGGCATCCCCCACTAGCATTTATGATATTGAGCCTTGTCCCAATTGCCGGACTCTTTTATGTATCGCAAAATGGCGAAATCAAATCTTATTAAAACTCTCAAGTAAAATGAAAAGTAGTATGAGAAATTTAGGACTAATACTCGTTGCGTTTGCGTTTACGCAATGTGCAAATCAAACGCTATCCGAAAGCGAAGTCAAAGATTTTGTTACCACCCACTTCGAAGAAAAAGTAGGATACTCAGATGCGGTAACCCCCTTTTTGGAGGATATCGGTACAGATTTAACCGTCTTGAATACCCTTTGGGGAGAGTCAAGTGTATTTCCTGTTGAGGATGTAGCCGCTGATTGGTTCTATGAAGATTCTGTAACTGTAGAAATTTTTGACCTCTATATACATGGAGGAACAGCCGTAGTTATGGGTTCGGATACTTACTGGATCGATGGCGAGGCAACGTCAAAATCGAGATTCTGCGGAACCGTTATAAAAGAAAACGGGAAGCTGGTCTGGAAGAGATATGCTTTCGCATCAGAGAATCAACGCGCCAGAGATTTTGTCTGGCCTTCGGTCGAAGGGGACGGAGCTTTGGATTCATACAATACCATGCGGACAGCCATGGTCAATTTGCGAAATTCTGATGGTTTAAGAATTTCTGATTCATTAGTAGAAGCTTATCCAGATTGGGCTACAGCCCACTTAGGTCAACTGCACTATTACATTTTAGCCGGCGATGAGACAAATTTGCGTGCAAAACTCGCCGAAGCTCAATCTAAGGAGTCTGGGTGCACCCCAGCAGAAAAAACCCTGATTAGCGCCTACAATCCCGATCTGACTAGAGAGGAAAGGCGAGGAATTTTAGCAAAGGCCTTAGGTTTTGCCGGGGATGACCCAATGATTAGATTCTGGTATACTTGGACTTTGGATGATTTAGAGGAGAAAATGGCAGTACTGGAAGCCGGTCTACTGAGATTCCCAGAAAGCTCAGTATTAAACAATATGATCGCCTACGTTCACATGGATGCTGGCGAACTTGATGAAGCAGCGCATCATCTCAATGTTTATATGCGGATACATCCCGAAGAACCCAATGCCTATGATAGCATGGGAGATCTCTTGGCGAAACAAGGCGATGTTGAAGGGGCCAAAAAAATGTATTTAAAGGCGTCTTCCATGCATCCTGACTTCGCTGAAGTGAGTAAGCGTAAATCAGATGAACTCTAAAAGAATTACGCGTGCGGTGAGATTTTAAATCCGCCATTAATCAACATTAAAGCCCTGCCAATTTGGTGGGGCTTTTTCATTTCACCTTCTCAGATTTACATATACCGAACTGGGTACCGGTAGGTCCATTTTGGGTAGAGCTTTGGGTAGAGCTAGAAAACGGAAAGGTCGCCCATGCGACCTAGCTTATTGATTACCTGCAAACCCGTCAGGATTCAAACCTAAAACATTCTTATCTGCAGCACTTTGTTGTCGATTCGAATTCCTAAAAACGAATTTGGTCCCTATTTGGGTATCTCCCGATCAAAGGCAAAGAAAAACCAAGAGCGGCAGAAGCCACTCTTTGTCTAAGAAGTAGGCCTATCCTCTGCCCTATTGAAAAGCGTCAAACCTTCTAAGTTTTGG
>CAZKMC010000238.1:0-4488 GCA_964553485.1 uncultured Comamonadaceae bacterium | reverse complement strand
AATGCGGAATCGCTAAAAGCATATGCCATTAAGATTACACGAGATGCAGAATTGAATATCGATGATGATATTTCAAAGTCCTTGGTAGAGAAGATGTCGAAGAGTATCGACAAGCGCAAAAAAGGAGATTATGTGCGCTTTCTATTCGATAGTGAAATGCCCATAGAAATGTTTGATTTTCTTGCGAAAAAACTGAAGATCAAAGACGAAAAAAGTATCATGCCAGGGGGTAGGTATCACCACAGAAAAGATTTAATGAGTTTCCCGGATTTTGGTAGAGCAGATTTGAACTTCGTGCCGAAACCTCCTCTGGAACATCCTGTATTGCGCACTGATCCTGGTATTCTGGATAAGATTATCAAGCAGGATATTCTCTTGCATTATCCTTATCAATCCTTCAATTACATTGTGGACATGCTTCGAGAAGCGGCCATCGATCCTGATGTACGGCGCATCCGAATCAACTTGTACCGCGTTGCCAAGAATTCACAGGTTATCAATGCGCTTGTAAACGCAGCCAAGAACGGCAAAAAGGTAACCGTAGTAGTGGAGCTGCAGGCACGGTTTGATGAACAGAACAACATCAGTGTGTCCAATGTGCTGCAAGAGGCTGGAGCCAAAGTGATCTTTGGAGTGCCGGGACTAAAAGTCCACAGCAAATTGGTGCTGATTACCAAAAAACCGAAGAACGGAATTCGATATGTAGCGCATATTGGTACAGGGAATTTACACGAAGGCACAGCAGGGATCTACGAAGATATTTCGCTGCTCACCGCAGACATCAGAATCACCAAGGAAGTGCACAAGCTTTTCGCCTTCTTTGAAAACAATTACGAACGTGGTACTTATAGACATTTGATCGTGTCGCCATACAGTACGCGTAGAAAATTCCTTTCGCTCATTAACAAAGAAATTGCCAATGCAAAGAAGGGTGAACAGGCCTGGATCAGCTTGAAGTTGAACAACCTCGTGGATGCTAGTTTGATCAGAAAGCTCTATGATGCCAGCATTGCAGGGGTGAAGGTACGCCTGATAGTGAGAGGAGTCTGTGCCTTGATTCCAGGAGTCAAAGGAATGAGTGAGAACATCAGCGCCGTCAGTATCATTGGTCGCTACCTTGAGCATGCCAGAGTCATTTCTTTTTGCAACGGAGGCAAACCGCGTTACTTCATCTCAAGCGCAGATTGGATGGCCAGGAATTTAGATCACCGCATTGAAGTGAGTGTGGAAATTTATGAAGGTGAGCTAAAAAAGCAATTAGAAGATTTCTTTGAAATGCAGTTTTCAGACAATGTGAAGGCAAGGAAGCTGGATAAAGAGTTGAGCAATTCGTATGTAAAAGCAGGGCAAATGCTCAATAAAATCAACGCTCAGGAAGAAATGTATCAATATTTCAAAAGACAATTGGAATAAGCTAACTTGGTACCGAAAGAGAGAAAGTATTTGTGAAGTTTGCAGCTATAGATATCGGATCCAACGCAGTCAGATTGCTCATTGAGGAGGTTTTTGAGATCAACAAAACCTTCCATATTCAAAAAGTGTCGTTTACCAGGGTGCCTATTCGATTAGGAGAAGACGTTTTTGTGGACGGCCCTATTTCAAAGAAAAAAACGGATCAGTTGGTAAAGACCATGAAAGCCTTTTGGTACCTCATGGACGTGCATGATATTGAGCACTTCAGAGCTTGCGCCACTAGTGCCATGAGAGAGGCAGACAATGGCAAAGAGGTAGTGGAATTGATTCGGAAAGAAGCCAATGTGCCTATTGAAATTATCTCCGGTAAGAAAGAAGCGGATTTGCTTTTTGGCAATTTCACCCACCACCAACACATGGACCTCAACAAGAGTTATCTCTACATTGATGTGGGTGGAGGAAGCACTGAATTGACGCTGATCAAAAATGGTGAACGTGTTCAGTCCAGGTCTTTCAGAATTGGAACGGTGAGGATGCTGAAAGGCAAGACCAAAAATGTAGTCTGGAAAGAAGCCAAAGAATGGATTGAGAAAGTCACCAAGGATGAGAAAAAACTCATGGGAATTGGAACAGGTGGAAATATCAATAAGATCTACAAGCTCAGCAGATGCAAATTGTGGGAGCCAATTTCCTTTGCCGAAGTTGAAGAGATCTACCAAACGCTCAAGGCCTATACTTATGAAGAGCGGATTTCAGAAATGGGGCTCAAGCCAGATAGGGCAGATGTCATCATTCCTGCCAGCGAAATTTACCTCAGAATGATGGGCATGGCAGGCGTTCGGAAAATGTACGTGCCGCGTGTAGGGGTTTCGGATGGTATCATCTTGGCTTTATACAGAGACTGGAAAAAACAACAGAAATTAAATAAGAGCAGAGCGTAATTCAATGCTGCTTTCAGTCATCCAGCTCTTGAACTTATCAGGGTAATCAGTAATGAAATTCCTAACACCCATTTGGTGTAATGTGGATGCCCTTAGCACATCATTGACTGTCCACACCATCAATTCCAAATTGAGTTCTGTGCACTTATCAACTATTTGAATATCAATAAGTTCGTGAGAAATCCCAATGGCATCAAAAGCATGGGGCTGATCAAAAAAGTGCTTCAAAGCCTCACCATCTTCCACCAGCCAACCTAAGGAACAATGTGCAGAAAGAGCCTCAATTTCAAGCAGAAAACGCAGATCAAAACTCTGTAAATGTAACTTGCCACATTCCGCCGGCAACGCATCTAGCAAATTCTCCGCATAAGCACTTACCGATGGTTGAAAAACACCTTCCCATTCCGGTTTTGATTTGATCTCAATATTCAACCAAGGTCGCTCGGCACCAAAAGATTGCCACCATTCGATCAGCTCTTCCAAACGCATCATCCTTGAGGCTACTGGCTGTTGTTCTTTAAAAAGGGGGTGGGCTTTCAGCCCGAAGACAGACGCCTCCAGTTCCAGTTGCGTATAGCTATTCAAGGCCTTAGAAACATACGGATTTTCAAATAACTCTCCCAGGAATGGATCATGCCATACCCACAGAGAATTATCTGGACCGGGAACTACATCTAGTTCTATTGCCGTAACCCCCAATTCAAGCACTTTTTCAAATGCTATTTTCGAGTTTTCAGGAAATTTGCCGCGCCAGGCTCTGTGGCCCTGAAGACAAATTTGCCCGGGCTCTTTTGGAGTGCGGGTCATAGATTCTCCTGAAGGAAACGCTCTACTTCAAAGATTCTTTTTGGTTTCAAAACTATTTTTCCTTCGCTGTCCAATAAGAACAAAGTTGGTGTTTGAGTCACTTTGTAATCCTGAGCCACCGGAGACTTCCAGCCAGAAAGTTGACTTACGTTAGGGAAATTGATGCCCTTCTCTTCACTGGCATTTCTCCATGCTGCATCCGCCTGGTCTACACTCACGCCAACAACCTGAAATCCTTTAGGCTTGTAAGTGCTATACAAATTCTTCAGTACAGGAATTTCCTGCTCACATTTATGACACCATGAGGCCCAAAACATGACCAAGGTGTACTCACCTTTTTTGACCTCTTTATACAAATCATAACGATCACCTTTTATGTCGCGGATGGTGAAGTTTGGTGGGCTTTTACCAACCTGAAGATTGATAATTCCCTCAGCCCGTTGTTTGATGACGTCTGTCAAGTTTGCTCCACAGTCTTCATCAAAAATGTAGTTGTCAAGTATGTAGAGACAAATCGTTTCCTTTCCAGATTGATAGAACCCATCTAGCATGATGTACAGAGTGAACTCAAGCACTGCGGAGTTTTCATCTGCTGCTTCCTTAGTAAGGTCAATACAATTGTAAAACCCTGAATCCGTGCCTCCACTGAATGCTATCATATATGACTGAACACGGTCGGAAATAATAGGAGTTCTTATCACAGACTCATCATTGAAGTCAATGTCATTCCAATATTTTCCTTTATCATTTGGAAATTCCGGGTTTTTCCAGGTCAGATATTTCGCCAAAAATGTTCCCGGGTTGTTCTTGATGTACGTGTGGTGCGTAGACACAAGTTCTTGTTCTTTGGCTTCGATTTCCTTGTCGATGCGCTCCTTAAATGCTGATCCAGACCTGGATTTACGAAGATTGTCAATGGTTCGAATAGCTAATGCTTCTTCTTTTTGGTATACGTTCCAAGCAGTGTTTTCAGGAGACCCTGTAACCGTCCAGCCAGTTGCAATTCTTGAATTGGCAAAACTGAAGTCCAGATCCTTTTCTACAGTACTCACAATAAAATCGATGGAATTTAAATCGCTGTTGAGAGCCAATCTGTAAAATCCACTTTGCATACTGCGTTTTGGAAAGTCGAAACGGTCGTTGGTAAACTTCACACTATCTATCGCTAGTTGATTTTTACCTTCTGTTTCAAACAGATACATGGTCTGACCTGTGTGTGCGCCACGCACAGAACCTTGGATGTGAACGATGCCCGTTTTACTTCCTTTATTGGCTTCTGTAATGCCACTTAGGTAGTTGGAGGAAGCTGTCTCTGCAACGGTTTGAG
>CAZKMC010000237.1:0-4504 GCA_964553485.1 uncultured Comamonadaceae bacterium | reverse complement strand
GATACTTGTGATCATACAGAGCGTAACACCAACAAAGATCCAAAACCATGGAATCACAAATGGCGTGTCCATGATCAAGGAGATCATATTTCCAATACCTATTCCCAGGATAATTCCAACCGCCCCACCAATTTGTCCAATCACGATGGCTTCAACCAAAAATTGGATCAGAACAGTTTTGGAACTTGCTCCAATCGCTTTGCGAACGCCTATTTCCTTGGTGCGCTCCGTTACACTCACAAGCATGATGTTCATCAAACCAATTCCCGCACTAAACAAAGTGATGATTCCAATGAGCACCGCAGCTGCGGAAACGGCTGCCATGCCTTCCAACAAGGTTTCGATAAGCTGACTGCTTTTGGAGACCTCAAAAGACTCATCATCTGCAGGACCATCTCCTCTAACCACACGGGCAACTCCATAAGCTTCGCTCAAAGCAGCATCCATCTGAATGGGGTCTTTGACCAGTACATTGACGCTGTATTCAGTGCGTGGAGTGGCGAACTGTTTTTTCAGATTGCTCAGGGGAATAAGACATTGATTGTCTGAAGAAATCCCCATGCCTTGTCCCTTAGGTTTTAGTACCCCAATGACTAGATATTTATAACTACCAATTGAAACTTCCTTCTCAATTGCTGAAACTCCTTTTTCAAAAATGGCATCCACCACGTCCATTCCTACGATGACCACGTTCTGTCCAAAGAGCAGCTCGTTGACTGAGTAATTTCTTCCCTCTTGAATTTCAAATCCACTTAGCTCCAGGTAATTTTCATCCACTCCAAGCACTCGCACTGTAGGGTTGGTCTTTTCGGATTCATATTGAACGGTTGCCCCAAAACTGCCCAAAGCATTCAGTGAAACCATGGCATCGAAGTCGTAATTCTTTTTGAAAGCAACTGCTTCCTCATAGGTGAAAGGAGTGGTCGACTTTTCTTGCTGACCACGCCGGCCGCCAGAATTTTGCTTGTTGCCTACGGTAAAAGTGTTGCTTCCAAGAATTGAGAACTCGTCTTGGATCTTTGCTTTGATTGCCTCAGTAGCCGTCACCATTGCCACCAATGCCATAATTCCAAGAGCGATAATAAATATCGTAATGGTGGTGCGCAATATTTGACTGCGAATAGCACGCAATGCCACTTTAATATTTTCGCTGAGGGTTCTTCTGAACATTTGGCTAAAGGTAAGAATATACCTTTCTTACAGATTGTAAAATATTGTGAACGGCAAGGTGGTATCATGCATGACGCGTTTTACACTTCGCTCCAGATTTATTACCTTTGAATCCCGCAAAAGTGCGGAAATTCATCCAAACCTGATCCATCCATGGTCTTTGATATTGAAATGATTAAGGCGGTTTATGACCGCATGCCGAAGCGAATAGAAAAAGCAAGACAAGTAGTGGGCAAGCCCCTAACCCTTTCTGAAAAAATCCTTTACAGCCACTTGTGGGAAGGAGAAGCTAACGAAAACTTCAAACGAGGTAAATCTTATGTAGACTTTGCTCCAGACCGTGTGGCCATGCAAGATGCAACGGCTCAGATGGCGCTTTTACAATTTATGCAAGCGGGAAGAAAGACCGTAGCTGTGCCTTCTACTGTTCACTGTGACCACTTAATTCAGGCACGTGTAAATGCGGACAAAGACCTTCAAGAAAGTGTCAATAAGAACAATGAGGTATTTAACTTTCTTCAATCTGTTTCAAACAAATATGGAATTGGATTCTGGAAACCAGGTGCTGGAATTATTCACCAAGTAGTTCTCGAGAATTACGCTTTTCCAGGCGGAATGATGATCGGCACTGACTCTCATACTGTAAATGCCGGCGGACTTGGGATGGTTGCCATCGGCGTGGGTGGAGCAGATGCGGTTGATGTGATGGCAGGAATGGCTTGGGAACTTAAATTCCCCAAACTGATTGGTGTGAAGCTGACCGGAAAGATGAACGGGTGGACAAGTGCCAAGGACGTAATCCTAAAAGTAGCCGGAATCCTCACTGTAAAGGGTGGAACTGGTTGCATTGTAGAATACTTTGGGCCTGGAGCAACTTCAATGTCGTGCACAGGAAAAGGAACAATCTGCAACATGGGTGCAGAGATTGGAGCTACCACTTCAACTTTCGGTTATGATGAAAGCATGGATCGTTACCTGAGAGCTACAGGAAGAGCAGATGTAGCAGACCTTGCCAATCAGATCAAAGAGCATTTGACTGGAGACGATGAGGTATATGCAAACCCTGAACAGTACTTTGATCAGGTCATAGAAATTGACCTCTCTACCTTGGAACCGCACCTGAACGGTCCATTTAGCCCAGATATCGCTACGCCTATCTCCAAGATGGCAGAAATGGCTAAGAAAAACGATTGGCCAACCAAGATTGAAGTTGGACTCATTGGTTCTTGTACCAACTCCAGTTACGAAGATATTTCAAGAGCAGCTTCAATTGCCAAGCAGGCAGTTGATGCAAACTTGAAAACAAAGTCAAAATTCACCATCACTCCCGGTTCCGAACTCGTAAGGTTCACAGTTGAGCGCGACGGGTTCATTGGTATTTTCGAAGCCCTTGGAGCAAGTGTTTTTGCAAATGCTTGTGGTCCGTGCATTGGACAATGGGCTAGAGAAGGGGCAGACAAGCAAGAGAAGAACACCATTGTTCACTCGTTCAATAGAAACTTCTCTAAACGTGCGGATGGCAACCCAAATACACTTGCTTTCGTGGGCTCCCCAGAATTGGTCACAGCAATGGCCATTGCAGGAACTTTGAATTTCAATCCATTGAAAGACGCATTGATAGATGCAAATGGAAACAAGGTCATGCTCACTCCTCCAATAGGTGTAGAGCTTCCGCCAAAAGGATTTGACGTTGAAGATGCAGGCTTTATCGCTCCGGCAGAAGATGGCAGCGGGGTGAACGTTGTAGTAAAACCGGATTCTGAGCGTTTGCAGTTGCTTACTCCATTTGTTCCTTGGAACGGAAAAAATATCACAGGTGCCAAACTATTGATCAAGGCATTTGGAAAATGTACTACGGACCACATCTCTATGGCAGGACCATGGTTAAGATACCGTGGACATTTGGATAACATTGCCAACAATACTTTGACAGGTGCAATCAATGCATACAACAAAGAAACCAACAGCGTCCTTAACCAGTTGACTGGTGAGTATGATGAGGTTCCTAACGTTGCTAGAGCATACAAAGCGGCTAATATTCAAACCATAGTTGTTGGAGACAGCAACTACGGAGAAGGTAGCTCAAGAGAACACGCAGCCATGCAGCCAAGACACCTTGGAGTGATTGCAGTATTGGTGAAATCTTTTGCAAGAATCCATGAGACCAACCTCAAGAAGCAAGGAATGTTGGGTCTGACATTTGCGAATGAAGCTGACTATGATTTGATACAAGAAAACGACACAATTAGCTTTGTGGACTTGGATCAATTTGCTCCAGACAAACAACTTCATATTGAATTTGTCCATGCAGACGGCTCCAAAGACGTAGTGGCTACAAACCACACCTACAACGCACAGCAAATTGAATGGTTCAAAGCAGGATCTGCACTGAACCTTATCAAACAGAACAATAAATAAGTAGATGAAATCTACGTTCTAGAAACGAGCCTAATCATTTAGGCTCGTTTTTTGGTTTAGGACAAATTCTCATCTTTAATAAAACCCAAAAAGAAAATATGCACTGCCGCTATTTTTGGGACGAGCGAGATCAATGAGAATTCTATACAATGGAGTTTAAAGAGGAAGAGATGGCACCAAAATTATTCGTAGGAGTGAATTTTGGCTACTCCTTCTTGCTATATTGAATACAGTAGTTCTGAAAGCCGGCTCGTCCGGCTTTTTTGTGCTCAAAATTACTCAGGAACAAGTTCGAACATGACATACATTGCGTAGCAAAGCTTTAGTAATTTGTTCCATCAATCAAGAGAAGAACATCATAACCAAAATGCCCGTATCACTCAGCCTCCAGGGAGCTCATTCATTTTTGTTTAGAGAAGAAGAACTCAGACTCCTTCCGGGCAAGGCTCTTTGGTGGCCTAAAGAAAACATGTTGGTGGTGAGTGATGTGCACTTAGGAAAGGCATCTCACTTTCGTAAAAACGGTATTTCATTGCCTGAACAAACCAACACGGATAATCTTTACCGCTTGGCAGATCTACTTGTAGACCTAAAACCAAAAACGCTCCTGCTTTTGGGAGATTTGTTTCACAGCGAAATCAACTCAGAATGGGCAGTGTTTGAGGACTTCCTTTTGAATTTCCCCAAGCTCGAAGTGATCTTGGTAAAAGGGAACCACGACATACTGCCAATTGAGGATTTTGAAAAAGCGGGAATAGAAGTGGTAGATGCTTTGGACCGAGGCCCCTTTCGTTTTGTGCATGAACCGGTGGAAGAAGAGGAAGAAGGGGTGTATTACATTGCGGGACATATACATCCAGCTGTAGTGCTTCGTGGTAACGCGAGGCAAAGATTGAGATTAGCTTGTTTCTGGTGG
>CAZKMC010000236.1:0-4530 GCA_964553485.1 uncultured Comamonadaceae bacterium | reverse complement strand
TAATTTCTATCAAGGTCAATATCAATGGCTAAAGAACGAATCTCTTTTGTTAAGACATTGAATGATTCAGGCATGCCTGCATCAATCTTATGCTCTCCCTTAACAATATTTTCATAGACCTTTGTTCTTCCCATCACGTCGTCAGACTTAACGGTTAACATTTCTTGAAGCGTATGAGAGGCACCGTAAGCTTCTAACGCCCAAACTTCCATCTCACCAAATCTTTGTCCACCAAATTGGGCTTTGCCGCCAAGTGGCTGTTGCGTCACAAGCGAATAAGGTCCCGTTGAACGAGCATGCATCTTATCGTCGACTAAATGGTGTAATTTCAACACATGCATATAGCCAACAGTAACAGGTCGCTCAAATGCTTCGCCTGTGCGCCCATCATAGAGTCGTACTTGTGTTTTATTTGCCGCAAAATTAAGCTGCTTTGTATGCTCATCAGCATCTGGAAATGCTAAATCAAGCATTTGTTGGATATCAGGTTCAGCACCACCATCAAAGACAGGAGTTGCAAAAGGTACCCCAGCCGTTAAATTCGAAGCAAGCTCTTTAACTTCATTGTCTTTCAGCGACTTAATATCCTCAGACTTTCCAGAGGATGCATTGTAAATACTTTCTAGAAAGCTTCGAACTTCAGCCATTTTTACGTTATTCTTAAGCATTCTATCTATACGGTCACCAAGCCCTTTGGCTGCCCAACCCAGATGAACCTCAAGGATTTGGCCAATGTTCATACGGGATGGAACACCTAATGGATTAAGGACAATATCTAATGTTGTACCATCCGCCATATAAGGCATATCTTCGACAGGTACAATTTTCGATATCACGCCCTTATTTCCATGACGTCCCGCCATTTTATCGCCTGGTTGAATACGCCGCTTCACAGCTAGATAGACTTTCACCATTTTTTGCACACCTGGAGGAAGTTCATCACCTTGTGTCAACTTGCGTTTCTTTTCTTCGTAACGATTGTCGAATTCTTTTTTGGCAAGATTAAAGCTTTCTTTCAAACTTTCCAATTGTTTCGAATCTTTATCATCATCTAAGCGAAGGTCAAACCACTCATATTTGCCAATCTCAGCAAGGGTTTCTTTGGAAATTTTGTCACCCTTCTTCACGCCCTTAGGGCCACCTTTAACGGTTTTATTAAGAAGTATTTTTTCAATACGACCAAAAATATCTTCCTCAACAATTCTAAGTTGATCTGCCAAATCTTGCTGGTAAGCCGACAGTTGATCATTAATGATTTGTTCTGCACGAGGGTCACGATCGATACCTTCTCGTGTAAACACTTGAACATCAATAATGGTTCCAGACATGCCAGAGGGTACTCGCAAACTGGTATCCTTCACATCGGATGCTTTTTCACCAAAAATTGCACGTAGTAATTTTTCTTCGGGAGTTAACTGTGTCTCACCTTTTGGTGTCACCTTTCCAACTAAAACATCCCCGGCCTCAACCTCTGCGCCAATGTAAATAATGCCAGCTTCGTCTAAGCGACCTAACATTCTTTCAGATAAATTTGAGATATCTTGAGTAATTTCCTCTGGTCCTAGTTTAGTGTCTCTAGCAACGATTGATAATTCCTCAATATGAATTGATGTATAACGATCATCAGAAACCACTCGTTCAGATATTAAAATTGAATCTTCAAAGTTATAACCATTCCAAGGCATGAAACCCACAAGCATATTTTGCCCCAGCGCTAATTCACCCAAATCAGTTGAAGCGCCATCAGCAATAACATCACCTCGAACAATCTTATCGCCGATTTTAACTAATGGCTTTTGGTTAATATTAGTATTTTGATTAGAACGCGTGTATTTGATTAAATTATAAATATCAACACCTATATCGTCATTGGCTGTTTCCTTCTCATTGACTTTGACAACAATACGTTTTGAATCAACATAATCTACCAAACCACCTCGTTTTGCCTGCACTGTTGTACCAGAATCAATGGCAACTGTTCTTTCAATTCCTGTCCCAACCAACGCTTTTTCAGCTCGCAAACAAGGTACAGCTTGACGTTGCATGTTTGCACCCATTAAGGCTCTGTTTGCATCATCATGTTCAAGGAATGGAATTAATGAAGCCGCAACCGAAACAATTTGTCCAGGAGCAACATCCATGTAATTAACTTCTTCACCATGGGTCATGGTAAATTCATTCTTATACCGAGACGAAACAAGTTCCTCTTTAAATTTCCCAGCTGGGGTTAATTCTGAGTTTGCTTGAGCAATGGTGTAATCACCCTCTTCAATTGCAGATAAAAATTCAATTTCCGCAGTAACCTTTCCGCCTTCGACTTTTCTGTAAGGTGTTTCTAGAAAACCATACTTATTTGTTCTGGCATACAAAGCCAATGAATTAATCAAGCCAATATTTGGCCCCTCTGGTGTCTCAATTGGACATACCCGACCATAATGTGTGGAGTGAACATCACGTACCTCAAAGCCTGCTCTTTCTCGCGTTAAGCCGCCGGGCCCAAGTGCAGAAACTCTTCGTTTGTGCGTAATTTCAGATAATGGATTCGTCTGGTCCATAAACTGAGAAAGTTGTGAGGATCCAAAAAACTCTCGAATAGCACTAGAAATTGGTTTTGAATTAATTAGATCATGAGGCATAAGATTGTCAGCCTCAGCCTGCCCCAATCTTTCTTTAACCGCACGTTCAACACGAACTAAACCTGTCCGAAATTGATTTTCAACTAATTCTCCAACTGACCTAATTCTTCGATTTCCTAAATGGTCAATATCATCAATCTCGCCACGACCATTTCGTAATTCGACTAACAAACCAATGACAGCTAGTATGTCCTCATTAGATAAAATAAGAGCACCCTTTTCATCTTTAGTCCCCGCATTTTCATAAAATCGTTTTAGCCAATTTGCATATTGATCAAAAGTTTTCGGGAATGCTCGTCGATTAAATTTCATGCGGCCAACGTCTGATAAATCGTATCTTTCTTCGCTAAAGAATAATCCTTCAAAGAGCGATTTCACTGAGTCTTCTGTTGGAGGCTCACCAGGTCGCATCATTCTGTATATAGCTACCCGTGCCTCATATTGACCAGGCACCTCATCTGCGGCTAATGTTTGTGAAATGTAATCACCATGATCTAGATCATTGGAATATAAAGTAGCAAATTCAGTAACGCCAGCTTCAATTATTTTCTCAACCAATTCAGCAGTAATTTCAGCGTTTGTTTCCGCTATCACTTCACCGGTTTCTTGATCAATAAGCGCTTTCGCAATTTTCTTACCAAGAATGAAATCTGGCTCAACTTTGATATCTCTGATACCTGCTTTTTCAATGTCGCGAATATGTTTGACAGTTATTCGCTTATCTTTCGAAACAATAAGGTTGCCTTTCTTATCCTTAATATCAAATTTAGCAATCTCACCTCTGAATCTAGCTGGTACCAGTTCAAAATGGATAGCTTTAGATTTAATCTCAAAGTGATCAAAGTCATAATAGGTTGAAAGAATCTCTTCGTTGGACAAACCTAACGCTTTAAGCAGAGTGGATACTGGCATTTTACGCCTGCGATCAATTCTAAAATAGAGATTATCTTTTGGGTCAAATTCTAAATCTAACCAAGATCCCCTGTAAGGAATAATTCTTGCAGAGAATAATAATTTACCTGAGCTATGCGTTTTACCTCGATCATGCTCAAAGAAAACACCAGGACTTCGATGAAGTTGAGAAACAATTACTCTTTCAGTTCCATTGATAACAAATGATCCATTGTTTGTCATTAAGGGAATTTCACCCATATAAACTTCTTGTTCTTTAACCTCTTTTACTGTGGGCTGAGAAGCTTCTTTATCCATAATAGATAAACGCACTTTTACACGAAGAGGAACACCAAATGTAAGCCCCCTTTGCTGACATTCCTTCACATCAAAAACTTCTTTACCTAAGGTGTAACTTACAAAATCAAGCTTTGCGTTTCCAGAGTGACTTGAAATTGGAAAAAGGGTATTGAATGTAGATTGCAAGCCATGATTTGAGCGCTCTTCTGGTAATACCTCTTGCTGAAGAAAAGCTTTATATGACTCAAGCTGCATCGCTAACAAATATGGAACATCCAAAACTCGCTCTCTTTTGGCAAAACTTTTTCTTATACGTTTTTTTTCAGTAAAGGAATAGCTCATATCGTCTCCGAAGTTAACAAATTAAGTTTAAGAAAATCTTTTTTGAGATTTTTTTAAAATTAATTTTATGTTCATAAAATAGATGAAGGCTGATCCTAAAAAATAGGATCAGCCTTAATCAAATACAAAAAATTATTTAAGCTCAGCGGTTGCGCCAGCTTCAGTTAATTTTTTCGCGGCATCTTCTGCGGCATCTTTTGCAAGAGCCTCTTTTACCACTTTTGGTGCTGCGTCAACGATGTCTTTCGCTTCCTTCAGGCCTAGGCCTGTAATTTCACGAACAGCTTTAATCACATTAACTTTGTTATCTCCAATGGCTGTTAAATGAACATCGAATTCAGATTTTTCTTCAGCTGCTGCT
>CAZKMC010000235.1:1304-4533 GCA_964553485.1 uncultured Comamonadaceae bacterium | reverse complement strand
CCCAGACCAATTCCTATCTCGAGAGACATTAACATGGTAGCCAAAGCAAGACCTACTTTGCCAGGTTTTGAAAGGTCAGCCGTCCAAGCAAAGATTGTTGGCATGTTGAATCCAACGGAAATCCCATATAAAACTCCACCAAGACTCACGGTAAAAGCATCTTGCGCCATTGCTATCACGGCCATTCCAACCATTAAAAAGAATCCTCCAATGATTAGAAGTGGAATTCTGCCATATTTATCCGAAGCTTTCCCTGCAAAAAGTCGGACACCAATACTGCTCACTACAATCAGTGCATTGAAAGAACCTTTATAGACAAAGCCCAACGACGCCACATAATCTGGAGAAACGGTAAGAAAGACACCAAATGAAAATGCCACAGGCAACAAGTACAGTGAGGATGGCCAGGACGAAAAGTCAAGAACTTGCCCTTTAAAAGGGTTCAAGTCACTTAACACGATTTTACGCGGATTCGGCAGGGTTTCTTTTAAAAGTAAAGTAAGCCACAAGGATGCAAGCCCAAGGATTGTAGAGCCAATAAACATGTATTCAAAGCCAAATTCTACTTTCAAAATACTCCCGGCAACTGGGCCCATTGCCATTCCGGCTGAACCAGCTACACCCAAAATTCCTAGTGCCTCTCCTCTCCTGCTTGGATGAGCTACGTCAGTTAAATATGCAGTAGTGCCAGTTGGTCTAAATCCAGTACTAAATCCATGAAAAAATCTCAAAGCCAGAAATGCCGGTATCGACCAAACCAAAAGATATCCTGCTCCAGCCACAACTGTAACGATTGTGCCTATTACCATCACTTTGATCCTGCCGTTATTGTCTGCAATTCGTCCACTTAAAAAACGCGAAAAGAAAGCCGCCAAAGTGAACAATCCAACGATGAGACCAATGTACTCTTGTCCCCCCATTCGATTCAGAAATTCAGGCAACTCAGGAAGTAACATCCCGAAACTGGCCATAAAAAGGACAGAACTGATGCACAAAATCCAAAATTGACGTGTGAAAAGAGAGGGATGATTCATTGGGCGCAAAGGTAATTCGATATCTTCCTTTTATTCCTTTAGAAACACAAAATCCACGACCTTTGACATCCTTTGTGAGATTAACCTGGGGAATGCGCTAATTTTCAGCCGTTAAAGGCTACATAAAAGCATGAAATGGATTTTTACAAGTCACATATTTACGGGATAGTCACTGAGACCTTGACTTCAAAAACGGGAAACCCCTTAGAAACAGAACTGGTTGAAACGCTGTTTGCTGATTTGGAAGGAATCCGTTTTGACAGGCATTATGGATTGACTCGACCTTCTGGGGGAAGAGAAAAAAATCAATTCAAAAGAGGCACTCACATTCACAACCACCGCCAATGGTCAGCGGTTTCAAAAGAGGAAATGGATGCCGTTGCCAAATCAATGAGCATTAAGAATCTGGAGGCTACTTCGATTGGGGCAAATTTACTGATTGAAGGAATTCCTGATTTTTCAATGTTGCCGTCATTTACCCGATTAGTTATAGGAAAAAATGACCCCGTAGTGCTTGTCGTTTATGAAATAAACAAGCCTTGTGACCTGCCTATGCCATACATTAATGCACATGAAGAGGCCCAAAATAAATTTTCCGTGGCGGCCAAGAACAAGCGTGGATTAGTAGGTTGGGTGGAAAGAGCAGGTGAAATTCAATCAGGCCAACAAGTAGAAGTTTGGTTGCCAAAAACTTATCCCGGCATTGAGAAAAGCCAGTGGATGTAAATAAAAAGCATGAACTTTCTAAGATGAAGACAAGCTATCCAACCAAAATAATTGTTGCTTGGGGAGAATCGATTTCCGGTAATTCAAAGATCAGAGATTGGTTAATGGCCAATGGCTATCCTGAGCTTGGCATTTTTGTTCACGCATTGAACAATCAAAATGAAGCTAGAAAATGGCTGCTGGACAACAATCATCCTCACCTCATGGCTCTGATCAACGGATGTGAGGGCAACATAAACGCAATCAATTGGTTGAAAAAATTTGAATTTGATGTCCTCGCGCACATGGCGCTTGCCGCAGACAATCACCCAAAAGCTTATACCTGGTTAATTGAGAATGATTTTAGAGAATGGGCAATTGTGGCAGAGAAGATCCGCTTAGTAAAAAACGACCTCGACCGCAGGAACAATGATGTCCACAGCTTTTCTACCGATTGATATAAGTGAGTGAACTCATATATTCTGGAGCCAATATTTCATTGGCAATTTCGATTAGGTCTTCTGAAGTAAGGCTATCTATCTTTTGAAAAACCTCTTCGAGACTGTCAACACGTTCATATAATAGATAACTTTTTCCTAAGGCCATCATCGTGCCGGCACCACTGTCCTGAGCAAGTGCTATCTGCCCCTTCAATTGCTCTTTTGCCATATGAAGCTGGGTCACACCCAATTTGTTCTCACGCAGTTTTCGAAGTTCCTGCTGAACAAGCTTCATTGATTTTCCAA
This sequence comes from uncultured Comamonadaceae bacterium, assembly GCA_964553485.1. Lineage (GTDB taxonomy): Bacteria > Bacteroidota > Bacteroidia > Flavobacteriales_D > Sanyastnellaceae > CAZKMC01. The sequence goes on along the minus strand of CAZKMC010000235.1, from coordinate 2,048 downwards.
AGAATTTTGGATCTGTGCCAAGGTATAACTGAAATACCCCAGTATCTGAATAACTGTGATAATTGGATTCAATGTTATAGGCTATCCCGTGCTTCTCTCTAATATGCAAATTCAACCGGCTATTCATAGCAGGACCTCCGAGATAATTATTGAGAAGAACTAGACCGGTCTTTTTCGGGTCTCCACTGCTATAACCCGGAGAACCTAACACATAATGAACCTGAAAAGTTTCTCTTCTAACCTCCTTATGCGTAGGAATATAACCAGAAAATGGCACTCTCTTTTCTTCTGTTATGGAACTGGAAACTTGACCCAGATACTTTTCGCAAATCCTCCGCAATTTTTTCACAGAAGTCTTTCCTACTGAGCTGAAAACCATCTGATCCGTGCGGTATCGGCGGCCTATCAGTTCGAAAATATCTTCTCTTCCAAATTGGGCAACACTCTCCACTGTTCCCAAAATATTTCTGCCAATTGGATGCCCGTCAAAAAGCAGTTCTTCAAAATCATCAAATATTTGCTCTCCAGGGCTATCCATATAGCTATTGATCTCATCAATGATCACATCTCGTTCTTTGATGATCTCTTTTTCTGGGAAAATTGAATTAAAGCAAATGTCGGCGATCAATTCTACTGCCCTTTCGAAATGTCTTTCAAGAGAAGATGCATACACCCAGGTTTCTTCTTTGGACGTATAAGCATTGATTTCTGCGCCCACGCTGTCTAGCCGAGAAAGAATGTGAA
>CAZKMC010000235.1:0-1294 GCA_964553485.1 uncultured Comamonadaceae bacterium | reverse complement strand
TTTTCGTCGCTTTGTTCCTTTGAAAATACTGTGCTCAATGAAATGCGCCAAACCTTGTTGATCTTCAAGTTCATCTCTGGAACCCGCATTTATAATCAAGCCACAATGACTGGCCTCACGGTCAGTTTGCTCATGAATAACGCGGATACCGTTTGAAAGTAGAAATGTGTGGAATTCCATATTGACCGACAAATATAGCGCAAAGCGTGTCTCTTAGGCTCGTAAAAGACGCCAAAAATGATCATTACCGATGATTTGCATTTGTATCTTTGATTCATGTCAAGTTGGAAGTGCAAAATGTTTTTAATTGTTGGGCTTTTTAGCTCCATTACCTTAGTTGGCCAAATCCGACCAATTCAGATACAAACATTCCAAAGACTCCGTTTGGTCTGAAATACCTCAGGATGGCATTTTGAAGCTAGGGTCCAACGGAGAAATAGAGATTCAACTCCTGAATGGGTCCGGTAATTGGGAAACTATCCCTGTTTTAATTTCCAAGGAAAAAAGATGGATAGAAGAACCATGAGCAGCAGGTGTCATTGTGCTTGCTTCATTGGTAATTATCTCCCTAATTTTCCTTTTTCTCTTCAAACGATCTAGAAAAAACTCTTTGGTTAAAGCCAAACTAGGAGAATTAGAAAGAAGCGCTCTTCAAGCACAAATGAATCCTCATTTTATTTTCAACAGCCTCAACTCCATTCAAAGCTATATTGCCAATAACGAAAATGAAAGAGCAAACCGTTTTCTGGCAAAGTTTAGCAGACTGATTAGAGCCATGCTGAATAATTCAAGAGCTAACAAGATTACTTTGCAAGAGGAAATTGATTCGTTGAGGTTGTACCTGGAACTCGAGAAAATGCGGTTCAAGGAGAAGTTCGATTTTGACATTGTGATAGACGATGAAATATTCCCGAATGACGTCATGTTGCCCCCATTGCTAATTCAACCCTACCTTGAGAATGCCATCATCCATGGGCTTGCTCAAAAAAGAAGTCAGGGAAAAATCAATCTTTTTTATATCATGGATGGTAACCATTTACATGTGACGGTTACAGACAATGGAATAGGAATCGAAGCTGCCAAAAAAAGAAGTCAAAATGAGACCAGTCTGCACAAATCTGTTGGAATGTCAATCACACAAAAACGACTTGAACTATTAGATGGCAGCCAAAGAAACAAAATGGTAACTGTAAAAGAAGTCAAAGACAGGCTAGGAGAAGTAATTGGAAATCAAGTAGATGTGAAGATATGCGTAGTCTAATTAGTTCTCCGAGGGCTTATTTTTTTTATTACC
>CAZKMC010000234.1:0-4535 GCA_964553485.1 uncultured Comamonadaceae bacterium | reverse complement strand
CACCTTTTCTGATCTCAACAGGTTGATCTCAGAATTGGTGAGGAACAATCCGGCACCTTATATTTTTGAGAGAATCGGCACACGTTACCATCATTTTTTGATAGATGAATTCCAAGACACCTCTGTCATGCAATGGCAAAATTTGCTGCCTTTGTTTGAAGATGCCTTGGCCCGCGGACATTTTAACCTGATTGTGGGTGATGGTAAACAGGCCATCTACCGCTGGCGAAACGGAGATGTGCGCCAGTTTCAGCAAATGCCTCAATTGATAGGGGTGGATTTGACGGATGAAATGAAATTGCGACAAAAAGTACTGGAGATGCACCACACGGAAAAGGTGCTGGATCAAAACTGGAGATCCACAAAGGAAGTGGTGGATTTCAATAACAAGCTGTACAATTCGCTCCGGCAAAAACTGAGTGAGGAGCATCAATCGATATTTGACAAGCAGGAACAAGAAGCGAAAAGGTCAGAATCAGGCTTAGTGAAAGTGCATGTGGTGGAGGGTAAAACTACTGATGAACGCATGCAGGAGCGACTGAAATTGATCCTGGAGAAGGTGCAGATTATGAAGGAAGCGGGAGTTCGGCTGAGGCATATCGCGGTACTTCTACGCACAAATCGAGAGGCCTCTATCTTGGCGGCATTCCTCTTGAAACACGGCATTCAGCCTATCACAGAAGAAAGTTTGCAGCTTGAAAAACACCCAGCGGTGGTGGCGGTGCTCTCGTTGCTCAGGTACTACGCACGCCCAGATGATGAACGTCCCAAAATGAAGTTCCTCCAGTGCATCGCCCAGATCAATCCGGAAATGGACCTGATGCACATTCTTCAGAAATACCGCGTGGATTGGGAAGGAAGAAAACGTCCCTGGTTCAATTTAGAGGTTTGCTTGCGCGAGGAATGGCCTGCACTCCAACCAAGTAAACTTTCAGGAATGCGTCTTTATGCAGCCGTTGAAAAGATCATTCAGGCTCTTGATTTAGGAGCTGTGGCCCCGGCATATTGTGAGATGTTTCTTCAGCATGTCCTGGAGTACAGTAGTTCTGAAAATGAAGGGATCAACGGCTTTTTAAAGTACTGGGAGCAAAGTGGGTACAAGGCGAGTATCCGAGTTCCGGAAACAGCAGAGGGTGTTCAGATTTTGACCATCCACAAAGCCAAAGGTCTTGAGTTTCCAGTGGTGATTTTTCCTTTAAGCCACCGCGATTGGGGTAGTCTTCGGAATGATCTCCCCTTGTGGCTAGACAAAGATGAATATGGTTTGGAGGCAGCATTTTTACCTTACGCAAAGGATGCTGGAGACGCCAAAGTTCAGGCTCAATGGGAAGCGGAGAGGCAGCGTCAGCTTCTGGATGAGATGAACGTCTGCTATGTGGCAACAACAAGGGCGAGGGACCAGCTGCACTTGCTTTTGGAGATGAAGGATGCAAATAAGCTAGGTAGCGAAAATGCGCCCTTGGCTGAATGGACTTTGGAAGCTCTGCAGGGGTTGTATAATCATCCATTTGCAGATGGACCTTTGGTGTTGGGAGATGAGAAAATAGAGGTTTCAACAAGTGCGGAAACTCAATCAAGTCATGTGAACAATCTGAAAAGAGGAAGCCTGGGAGATCGCTTGCAAATTTCTTTCGACAAAGAACAAATGGCTCTGGGAGCGGGAGTTTTGAGTCCCCGCGTTCTTGGTGATGAAGTACACGACTTGCTTGCTCGGATTAAAGATGTCCGCGATTTGAAGTCAGTCAAAGCAACGCCATTTCCATGGAATCGCATGGATGAAAAAACGTGGTTGGACATTGTAGAAACGGTTGAAAAAGTGGTCTTACATCCTGACGCAAAAAGTTGGTTTACGGAAGGGGTGGATGCGGCAAGTGAGAGAGAGTTGGTGAGCGCAGATGGAAAGTTATTGAGGCCAGATCGATTGGTGTTTTCTGGAAACGATGTGCACGTCATTGACTATAAAACCGGAGAGCCTTCTGAGAAACACAAAAAGCAGATGCTCGCCTATGCCAATGCACTTCAGGGATTGGTTGAAGGGGATGTGAAAGCCAGTCTTTTTTATACCGATAAAATGCGGCGAGAGGATGTTCCATTCGCACCTACCTTGTTTTGAGTTTCTGCTTCACATGTGATTTTCTCAAAAAAAAAAGGAAAACAAAACGAGGGATCCAATTCCGTTTTTAGCAATCAGACCTGTATATTGCAAGTTCCAAAGCCAGAGCATGAAAATTGAACTTACTTCCAAAGCCACATGGATGGCACTTGCAATCCTGTGTCTACTTAGCATATCTGCATCAAGCCAGGAATATGTGAAAGGTCAATTAGATTATCCAGATGAGAATTTATCTGAAGGTCGCGTAGCAGGATGTGCTCCTGCAACTGCCATCCGAGATATGGAATGGAACAATGTTCGCGCCCAGATTGAAACTGGAGGTTCTTTGTGGCACGACCGTTCTGTTGGTCGTGGTTCCTATGAAGTTCCAAAGGGAGGAGGGGTGTCAGTGATGTATGGAGGTGCTCTTTGGCTAGGAGGGATCTCACCAGATCAACAACTTAAACTCGCCGCAGTGCGCTACCGCGCTAGTGGAAATGACTTTTGGCCGGGACCATTAACCAATGATGGAACGGCTGAGATATCCGAAAGTGTGTGCGGAGAGTATGACAACATCCAAGTAACTTATCGATCAGACGCCATTCAACACCGCAGATTTTTTGAATGTCAGAACGATCCTGATTGTGACTTTGAAGAAGAATTTCCTGATGGCTATGTGATTCCAAGTTACTTCTACAATTATCCTGCGCACGGAAATACCGGTCTTGGGCAAGATTATTATTTGGCGCCATTCTATGATTATGATGGAAATGGTAATTACGACCCCTCTGCCGGCGACTATCCCTGGTATGATTTTGTGCAAGAAATTAACTGTGCTGAAAGAAGAAGAGAAGACATAGTACCACTTTTTGGTGACCAGACTTTTTATTGGATTGCCAATGACAAAGGGAATGTCCACTCAGAATCCAATGGAGAACCGATTGGAATGGAAATACGCTCTCAAGCTTTTGCATTCTCTACCAATGACGAGATCAACAACATGACCTTTTACAACTATGTGTTGATCAATCAAGGGACACAAACTTTAACGGATACCTATTTCGGGCAATGGATTGACTGCGACATAGGTGGACACACAGACGATTATGTGGGTTGCGATGTTCAACGTGGATTGGGATATGCCTACAACGGAGATGCGAATGACGCTCCGAGTTCTGTTTCGCTTGGTTATGGCGAAAATCCTCCGGCCATGGGTGTGGATTTTTTCGAAGGTCCTTATCAGGATTCCGATGATATTGATAATCCACTCACTCCCAATTTTTCCAATGCCATTGATTCTTTGGGTATCCCTTACCAAGGAATTGGAATTGGATATGGTGATGATATAATTGATAATGAGCGTTTTGGGATGCGAAAATTTCTGTATCATAATTTTGGTGGTGGTGTGAACGGACTTCCAACCTTGGCCAGTGAATATTACAACTACCTCAAAGGCTATTGGCGAAATGGTCAACGGATGGCCTATGGAGGTGATGCATACAATCCTGGCACAGGTACAGATCTTTCTATTCCCGCAGATTATATGTTCCCGGGTGATACGGATCCTGTGAACTGGGGGACAGTTGGTGTAGGTGTAGATCCGTGGACTGAGCAATCAGCGGGTAATCCGGCGGGTGACAGACTCTTTATGCAAAGTGCTGGGCCATTTACCTTGGAGCCAGGTGATTACAACAACATCACCGTTGGGGTTGTTTTTGCAAGAGCAACAGGCGGAGACCCATTTGAATCGGTTGAACTGTTGAGACTTGCGGATGACAAAGCGCAGGCTTTGTTCGATAATTGCTTTGAAATTGTTTCGGGGCCTGATGCACCAGATATGACGGTTCAGGAAATGGACAAAGAGTTGATTTTGTATTTGACCAACGACAATCCACTTTCTAACAACTACCAGGAGAATTATCGTGCTCTTGATCCGGGAATTCCTCAAGAACTGGAAGATGGAACTGAACTAGATACTTTGGATCGTTCTTATGAGTTTCAAGGATATCAAGTTTATCAAGTGTTAGATGAAACTGTAGGCCCATCCGATTTGGAGGACATTGACCGCGCTCGTCTCATTTTCCAATGCGATATCAAGGATACCATTTCACTGATAATCAATTTCGTGTATGATACTGAAATGGGCGCTACTGTGCCTACTTTGAAGGCAAATGGAAATAACGAGGGAATTAGCCATAGCATACAAGTTCTCAATGATGCCTTTGCACAAGGAGATAACCGTCTTATTAATCATAAGACCTACCACTTTATGGCCTTGGCTTATGGGTATAACAATTATAGGGGCTACAATCCAATTCTGGGAACAGGACAGGATCTTCAGTATTTGGCAAGTAGGAAAGCAGCCATCGGTTCTATCCGAAGTTACAGTGGTATCCCTCACAACCCAACCCCAGAAGCCGGCGGAACGGTTACTTCTGCCAAG
>CAZKMC010000233.1:1783-4556 GCA_964553485.1 uncultured Comamonadaceae bacterium | reverse complement strand
CTGAATATTTTCTTGAGATCAGCCAAAGACTCTCACCGGGCTTCACTACATAAGTCACGGGGTTTTTAGTGTTCACTGGTGTTTGCGCCTCTCGGCGCGAGGAAGTTTCTACAGGGTCCGCAATCACTGTCCGTTTCGGATAAAGAACCAATTCCTGTCCAATTTGAATTCGGTCAGAATTAAGGTCGTTCCAGTCTTTAATTTGTCGGACAGAAACTCCATGGTGCTGTGCGATGGCACCAAGTACATCTCCCGGTTTAACAAGATAAGTAGAGGCATTTCCCGTTATGGGACTGACCTCATGCACCAATGCAACGGGCTCTGGCTTGTCATAGACTGCATCTCCAGCTGCTTCGAATGCTGCTAATTTATCTCCGGGAATCAAAAACGGAACGTTCCTGAATTTTCCAGGGATGGAGTCAGAGAGGAAAACAGGGTTCAATCCATTCATCTCTGCGATGTCCCATCCAATGGCCTCAGACAAAACTTCTTTGTACACCGTTTTATACAATGGCACCACTTCATATGAATTGAGCCATTCTAACCACTTCATCAGTTGAGGCTGTGTTTCGAAATTTTTCATCAGTCGTATGCTCACGGCCAAAAGAGTGAGCTGATCTCGGATGTCTCCAACCTCAAGGATTTGTTCTGTGGTGAGCTCATCAGCAAAGCGTTCGCCTTTGAGATAGGCAGAAAGTGCTTTTACATAATCACCGGAATACTTGGTGAGGAGGAGCTGAAGTTGGGAGATAGCTGCTTTGGTGGCTATGTCTGCCGCTTTGCGTTCATCTACGGTGCCATTCACGCTAAGCTGTAATTTTCTCGACGTGAGATAGTCCAATTGCCAGAGACCGCTTTCTCCTTTTGGACCAATCCATTCCGGATTCAACCCACTTAGTACAATTGGGAAATAAGAGATATCCGTGTCCATTTTTCTTGAAACTAAATGCCTCTCGAATAATGGGGAATACAGATCAAAAAGTGCTTTACATTCTATTAAGCGCTTGCAATCGTCTTTTAAAAGTTGCTGAATTGCCCAGTTCTCAACTTCTTTATTGACAAGGAACGGCTCAAGTTGTACTTCAAGGGCACTTTTACTTTGGATTTCGGAATTGAAGGGCGGGGGACAAGTAAGGTCTTTGCCCAGTTGGGGATATTGTTTGGAGAACTTGGCCATCAGCCACTGTTCCGAGCTGGCGGTGAGCATACGGTCACATTGTGCGCGGTAGCTCTGTGCATCGCCACACAATGTGGCCAGGAGAAAAAGGCAAATTCCAATCGTTCTCATTGCGTTCAAATATAAGGTCTCCCTTTTAGCACTTGGAAAGCCTTGATTTCAAGTTATGAACGCTTGGGTGTAGTTGATATTGGTCATAAACCCAGCGCAAGACAATGAAGTTCCAGTCCTAAAACTGATGTTTGAATATTTGAATATTTTTCTATCACACAGAAAATCAAGTGTATATACACTCTCTTCCTATGAAAAAGCTTATTCTCTCCGCTTTGATCTTGGTCACTTTTACAAGTATTGCCCAAGAATTCCCAAACCCTTTCGAAGAAAATATTATTGAATTCAATCTTGAGGATTTGAGGATTATTAGGACCTCATTAAACTCGGATGAAATAGTTCAAGAAGTATATGGTTATGATTGGGTAGCCCACTATGGGGGCAAACTAGTAATGTTATTGTCCCGCTCACTCCTGCATCTATTCTCCAGAACACCACTCTTGGATCTCAAACCTTCTTGACTGCCTCCAGCGGTAGGTTTAATGATGATAGCAGAGATGATGTGTTTTATGCTATGGAGAGTGATGACGGCATACGATGTACCTTAAACAATCTATCCGCGGAATTTATTGAAAGCGACTACACATACAATTACGAATTGGCAGTTCCTGATTCATATCTGACTTTAGACAATACTTCTAATAGCGGTGTGCCTAAAATTGCTTTGGGAGATTTTGATGCCGATGGAAATGTGGAAAGCGCCATGGCTTAGTGGGAGCCTGAATTATTTCTAATTCACATTCTAGATACGGATAATAGTTTGAATCTTGTAACAAGGGCCTTTATTAATGACAAGTCTTCTTTGAAAATCAACGGCGAAAGCCATGCATATGATTTGTCTTCGGCAGACCTAAATGCCGATGGAGCAGATGAATTGATGTTAATTGGAATTGAAGAAAGTATTTCCGGCGATGCAATTTATCAAGTCTATGTGCAGGTTTATGAAATCAATAATCCAGGTTGTCAAATAATCATCCCAAAAGCTTATCTAGTTCTAGATGACGCCAACCTTGATGATAGTGAATGGGAGCCAGATTGCGATTTGTTTTATGCTCAAACTTCAGTAGCGAGTATCCTAAGGAATTAAATAGGAGGAGAGGATGTAACTGAAGACCTCATGGCTGGTTTCGCAATCTATATTGGCGGAGCTGATGACCCTTACGACAATTACAATAATATTTATCAATTCCTTTTGAGAGCTTCAGAAGACTTGTCGGAGTTGAACATTGTCAACATATTTTCCCAAGATTTTGGGAATAGTTTTGGCACGAATTATCCGCTTGAGGCAAAGACTGGAGACCTAAACGGGGATCATTTTGAAGATGTGGTTGTGCTGACTATCCAGGGAAATATCTTCACGGTGGTAGAAGATGTAATAGAATACAAGGGCCCAATTGGGGGAATCACACTTGAAGAGAATAGTCTAGGGATTAATGAATCAATTGATCGTTTGGAACTTGGGGATGTAGGTCAGGAAGGAAGGGA
>CAZKMC010000233.1:744-1773 GCA_964553485.1 uncultured Comamonadaceae bacterium | reverse complement strand
AGGGTCGAGGTCATTCTGTTTTCCAGATACATAAATGGAGAAGGAGATGTAACTTTTATTCTTTCTGCACGTGGAGTACGTGAAGATTTCGCAGGAGAAAATCTTGGAGGGAGTGGGCACTTGATATTAGAGGAAAATGGCCCAAAAAGCAACGCGTATGCACTGGCAGTAGGGAATTTTGATGGAAGAGATGTGAAATTTGGGGAGCCAGAGATAATTGAATGTGATTAGGTTCAACCGGCATACATCATTGGAGCAATTCAAAGCCATTTTGACATTCTAGATTCGGTGCAATATGATTTGACTCAATGTTATCCTGCTCAAGATTGCCAAATGGAAGTGAGTGTCACGCAAACGGAGTCAAATAGCAGTCAGGTTGATGTTCAAATCAATAGTGATTAGGCGGTTGGTGTTGATGAAAGTGCTACGATAGAAATTCCTGGCTGGGGCGTTGATGTCAGTGCATCGATGAAATGGAAATATGGAGAAAAATTTAGTAACCTACAATCGGAGATACAGTCACAAACACTTTCTATTTCAATCACGGCTGCAGCTGATGACAAGATTCAGTTTATTACCATTCCAATTAGTGTTTGGGAATTTCCACTTTTGGATGCCGCGCATGACACAGTATCGTATGTCGTTGCCGCTTTTCCAGAACCAGGTTTTTCTCCTCAAACGGGTGTGGCAAATAGCAAATCCCTTTTCAATTATTTACCTGATTATGAAATTGGAAATTTGCTTTCTTACCCTCAATTGTCGTCGTCCTATGACAATATAAATGACTTGCCAACTATCGATGGCAATTGGATTATTTTATCTGATGAAGTTCCAAGTTATTCTATGTCTCCGTCTGGGGGAATCACCTATACATTGACATCGAACAATGGAATCGACTGGACCTACGCTAATACATCCTCTGAGTCCACTGAACTTGGAGCTTCAGTAAAAGGTTTTGGAGCAGGAGTAGCTTGCTCAATCACTTTAGAAGAAGGGGAAATGAACATGTTTAAAAGCACTATTAGTGAA
>CAZKMC010000233.1:0-734 GCA_964553485.1 uncultured Comamonadaceae bacterium | reverse complement strand
AATTCAACCGGTGAATATAATTGGGGCTCCAAATCAGTTCAACTATGTAATAAACCCAAAAATTTAAAGGGGTAGTACTGGCGAAGGAGTTGTTTCTTTCGACTTGGATATTGTCTACAGCGATGGTACCGATTCATGGTGGTCAACAACATATACTGAGAAGCCCGATCCAGCGCTCAACATGCCTTACCGCTAGGACCAAGTAATATATCCTGACCTTGTCAATACTGCGAATCTAGACAGGACCAAATCTATTCGTTTTTCAACTTATTTGCCTCAAATAGGCGATACCGTAGGCCTTTTCTAGAAAACGTTTAACTACAGTTTTGTCGAAATTCCGCCGGTCGAAATTCCGCTCTATCACGTCCATCCAAATGAGGGCGGCGTCCTAATGACAGATATAGATGGTAATACCTTGTTAACCACAGCCGAGGACCTAGGAATAAGAGGAAGGGTTGAAACTGAAGTGAAGTTTGTTGCTTCATTTGACATGATTGATGCAGATTTCACTAAAATTTATGCGGTATTAGACCCAAATAATCTGATTGATGAAATAGATGATGAAAACAATATCGGCTAGGCGCAATTGGGATATGGCTGCAACCAGCCAGGTGTCTCAACTAATATTAATGAGCTATTCGTAAATGGTGAAAAGCCCTATGTATTAAGCACTTTCCCTGTACCTGCAGACCAACAATTGATAATAGCCTACGACATGACGCAAGTTCGATCTA
>CAZKMC010000232.1:0-4566 GCA_964553485.1 uncultured Comamonadaceae bacterium | reverse complement strand
CATTCTACAGAAAAAGTGATTTGGAAGTCCACGTGGGTGATGTAATCTTAGTTGATGCAGCTCCGGGCTATGATGTAGGAATTGTTTCGCTAACAGGCGAACTGGTTCGAATTCAGATGCAAAAAAAGGGCTCCAAAGACAATCATGAAGTTCGTAAGGTCTTGCGAAAAGCAACCGAAGAAGACATACTTAAGTGGCAAGAAGCCCGAAAACTAGAAGATGATACCATGTTTAATTCGCGTGTAATTGCGCGCGAATTAGGTCTTCAAATGAAGATCAGCGACGTGGAATATCAAGGAGATAAGACCAAAGCAGTATTTTTTTACACAGCCGAAGATCGAGTAGATTTTCGTGAGTTGATTCGGAAACTGGCCGAGAATTTCAATATCAAAATTGAAATGCGCCAAATCGGAATGCGCCAAGAGTCTGGAAGACTTGGAGGTATCGGCTCATGTGGACGAGAACTTTGTTGCAGCTCTTGGCTCACAGACTTTAGGAGCGTGTCAACCAGCGCAGCAAGGTATCAGCAGTTGAGTTTGAACCCTGCAAAATTGGCTGGCCAATGTGGAAAGCTTAAGTGCTGTCTCAATTATGAGCTTGATCAGTACGTGGAGGCGATCAAAGATTTCCCTCCTGCCAATACAAAGCTCAAAACTGAAAAAGGGGTTTCCTTTCACTTCAAAACCGATATTTTCAAGGGGATTATGTACTTCATTAACAAGGATGAAGCAGGTGGTTCACCAGTTGCTATTCCATTGGATAAGGTGAAGGAAATAGTTGAAATGAATGAAAGAGGTGAGACGCCCGCAAGTTTGCGCGACTTCTCCGTTGTAGAAGAAGTTGAAGTGGAGGAAAGCTTCCTGAATGTTGTTGGCCAAGACAGTCTTACTCGTTTTGACCAGAAAAAGCGTTCAAAAAAGAGTAGATCGAAAGGTCAGAGCAGACCTAAAAAAGGACGTGATGGAAAATCTCCTCGGCCAGAGGCCAAAACAGGAGACCCCCTAAATGCGGACAATAAACCAACTGGGGAGAAAAGCGCCAAACTCAAACCTAGAAATAAGAACCGACGCAAACCAAATAGCGGCAACCCGAATCCAAATCCAAAATCAGAATGAAGAAGAATAGCTTCTTTTTGATGGTGATGTTAATGTTTTTATGGGCTTGTAATGCTCCACCTTTTTTTCAGGAGCATCATGAATTAGAAGACCATCAATGGAGAAGTAGTGAGAAACAGTCTTTTGTGGTTAATATGAAAGACACTGTATCACAATTTGACTTTTACATTGACCTCAGACATGGAGAAGGTTACCCGTATTCAAATTTATTTTTGTTTGTGGAATTGGATTTCCCTAATGGTAAAAAGGCCGTGGATACGCTGGAATGTTACCTAGCTGACCCAATGGGTAATTGGTTAGGAACTGGGCTAGGAGATTTGCATGACAATCGAATCTTGTACAAACGGAAGGCTATCTTTCCTATACCCGGAGCCTACAAGTTTCATATTCAGCAAGCGATGAGAATCGATACTTTGCCTGAAATTCATGACATCGGATTTGTCATAAAAGAGAGCAATCTTTAGGACATGAAAAAGCCGGTTTGAATTAACAAACCGGCTTTTGATTTCTTAAAGCTTACTGCTTGATTACAGTTACCACTCCTTTTCTATCTCCGTTAAGAAGAACAATTTTGTACATGCCGGCATGAAGTTCATGCACGGGAACAAAGATGTTTTGTCCAGTCAAATATAGTTTTTTGACCACTTGTCCTTGCGTATTGATTACCTGTACAACTGTCCCAATTTCCCATCCTGAGGTCTTCAAGTTAAATCCGGAAGTTGATGGGTTTGGGAAAACAACTGCTTGATTAGACATGGAGACTTCGTCAATACTTGTGTCCAATTCTTCTATGGTAGCCACATATTCTTGGTAGTAGAGGTTGGCAATTCTTGCATCGTGCACAATTACAGTGTTCTCGTCATTGATGTTTTCCGCGGTTGAAGACCAGTTGTGAGATCCTGTAATGACTAATGGATCACTCAATGGCTCACTTTCATCAATGATGCAATACTTGTGGTGCAATTGAGTTCCAAATCCCTGGTGACTGTACACGTCAATTCCAGCAGCAATCAATACATCATATTCTGAACCTGCATTGTTGATTTGCTCCATGACCCCCTGAGGGTTGATGAAAATACTTTCTCCAACTTCGATGATGGCATCGGCAAGCTCGTCTCTGGTAAAAGCCAAAAGGCTGAATTCTAAATCGTAATCGGTGGTGAGTATGGCCTCACGAATAGCATTGGTAGTTCCATCTGTTGGGCTGAAATGCAGTTCTACGGGGCTTCCTCCAATGATGAACTGGGTAGGGGTGTTTTTTGTTTTGTCTGAGCCAAACTTGCTCACCTCGTCATTTGGTTCCGGCCCGTCAGAACCCCACATTTCATTGAACTCGAGGGTGAAAGCTCTAGCCAAACTTTGATCTTGAAAGATGATCAGGTTGTTGTAGTCATCTGTGAGGTTGTTGTCTGTGAAGTTTGTAGATCCTGTCAGGACAACTGCTTGATCTTCATAATCGGCATCGGCAATAACGAATTTGTTGTGCATCCCACTTCCTTGACCATCTGTACGATATTGGACTGGAATTCCATCTACAAAATCACCAATTCCAAAGTTGGCATTGCTTCCCTCTGCAATGTATCTAACTACAACTCCAGCTTCATAAGCCGTGTTGATTGCGCTAACCAGTAATGAATTATTAATGTTGTATACCGCAATATCCAAAGTATGCTGTGCTCTGGTAATATAAGCCGCAATGGTATCATTCATGTCAGCTCCTAAGTTTTGCGCTTCCTCAATAGTAGCAACGGCTGTTTCAACTGCGTGGTTGAAATAAACAAGAATGTCTCCTGAGGAGTTAGACACGGTAGCATAAGGACGAATGATTGAAACACTTTCATCTTCACCAGAAGCAGAAGATACTCGAGCATAATATATTGACCCCGCTTCTAGGCCCTCCAAAGTAACGGCATGAGTGGTTGATTCTAAAGCATCATATACCTCTAGACCAAGGTCCTCTGTGAGTCCGTATTCTACTTTTGAATCACCCAAGGCATCAGTTGACCAGTTCAAAACAAAAGAAGAAGTTGTGATGTAGGTTTGAGTCACTGCTGAAGCAATATTGATTGCTGATTCGGGAATCAAATCTTCTGGCCATCTAGGAAGTAATTGATAACCGCCTACTCCATCAAAATCGAATTGAGAAACTACTCCGATTAACGTAGTTGAACCTGCAGGAAGAATGGTTCCAATCATCTCATGATCATTGCGGAAATATGCTGTTCCAGTTTCGGAATTAGCAATGAAATTATTTGACGAATTTCCTTGAATGGTGCTTCCACCGTTTTCAAACAAAGCTGCTTCAATTTGAGCCAATTCGCCTTCCATGGACTCGTTCATTTGATTTGCAGTGATCACTTGTACTTCTGGGAGTGCATTGTCAGAGGAATTGATGATCACTTCAGTGAGAGTAGGGCCTACTTCCAACAGTCCGGCATATTCAGACAGGACTCCTGTAATGGTCACATGATCTCCCACTTGTGGGTCATCAAATCCATCCCAGTTTGTTCCAGGGTAGATGGCAATGCCTGCTGAGGAATCCTGAATATAACGCACAGAGCCGAGGTTATTACCATTCGTGACGACACCTGAAACAGTTACTTCTTCATCAATATTATAGTTGGCCCTTGCATCGGCAATATCCACCTGTGCTTGAAGAATGAATGGAGCAAGGCCCAGTAATACGAAAATGACTTTTTTCATGATTAATAGATTAGAAACGGACACGAATTGAGAAGTTACTTCTCACCCCATAACCCATATAGACGCTTGCAGATGAAGCATCAAAATTGTTTTCAGAAAACGGATAAGTCTCTTGTGGCTTGCGGTAAAAGACTTCCGAAAGAGCATCGTTGTTTTGAGCGTTGATAATATAAACTTTATTCAACACATTGAAGATGCTCAACCGAACATCGATTTGGCTTTCTTTTAGATCAAATGAATAACCTGTATGAAGGTCTAACAGCCCATATCCAGGTATTTCCCAGCTTTGTCTTCCACTGTCGTCACCATAAAGCGAAAATGGATCAAAGTCGCCAAAATGCCTATGGAAATAGGTATATCTCGGCTTGACATAAAATCCAGATTTGTGGGCGTACTTAAAAGCCGCACCATACTGAGATTGAGGAGAATCACCAACAGAAACACCTTTCGCATCATATTGAATGGTCATTGGATTTCCGGTGTTCGGATCGACATAAGGAAGATTAGTTATATCATCAACAAGCATCAGGCTATCTTCACGGCTTGTCCATACCCAATCTCCCACGGATACAAACCCCTCTAAAGCCATTGTTTGATTTATTTTCCATGCCCCATCAAACTCAACTCCTCTGTGAAGGGCGCTCATGGCATTGATATTTGCACGCACGATATTTCCTTCGGGAGTTTCCACGCGCAGCAATGAATTTAGCGGACGGTTGTTCCATTGCGTGTAGTAAGTGTTTGCGTT
>CAZKMC010000231.1:0-4576 GCA_964553485.1 uncultured Comamonadaceae bacterium | reverse complement strand
GGATTTCTTCTCAAGCCGCTAGGGTTAAAATGCATCTTGATGAACTGAATCAATTGTTGATAGGAGAAACAGAGGGCTTAACTCCTGAGGAAGCTGACACTATTAACCTCAAATACGTTGAAAAGCTTGAAGCCATGGACGTGGCAACTTTTCATATGGTTGGAAAGAATGATAGAATTGAAACTGGAAAAGCGAGGGAGCTCAGGGAAATATTGGAGGCATTTGAAAATGAGATCAATACAGAACTATCAGGATTACAGATTGAGCCTGTTGAAACCGGCTTTGATTTCTCCGAAATTCAAAAGGAAGGAGAATTGGTGGAGTGGGAGATGCACACTTTTTATGACATGCCTTTGGCCGCGGTAGTGACCATGTTGAACAAGACGAAAACCGATGTGATTTCCGCAGAAAATGAAGCAATATCACGCTTGTTGGCCAATGTAGATCGGGATGATTTTCCCGTTGACACAGTACTTGCTAGAGTGGTGCCTGAATCCAAATATGTGCTTCAGGGCCAAGCCTACAAGTCCGAGATCTTTTTGGGTGCATACAGCACAACTCTCAGTCCGGAGATATTCATTGGAGACCTTGATGACAAAGGAAAATTGATTGGCCAAGGCGAAAAGCTAAATGTAGAAGATGGAGTAGCGTTTTTTGAAAAAGTCACCTCGCAATTGGGATTGAGTAATTATGAAGGTGTGGTTCGTATGGCAGATAAGAGGGGTAACATAAAGGAGTTTCCGTTTAAATCTGAGTATTTAGTTGCTGCTCCCACAGCAGTTGTCTCGCCTACGGCCATGAATGTGCTTTACGTGGGAGTTGACAACCCCCTTTCAATTTCTGTCCCGGGGATTCCAGATAAACAAGTGCAAGTCAGCATCAATGGGGGAAATCACTTGGTCAAACAAGCCAGCGGGGCATACTTGGCGAAAATGAATCTCCAAAGCCCAAACGATGTTGAAGTCACCGTGCGAGCAGAATTGGATGGAACGATGAGAGAAATGAATAATGTGAAATTCAGGGTCAAGAGATTGCCGGCTCCCAAATGTAGAGTTGGAAGTATTGAGGGCAGCGGGAAAATGAAGGCCTCTGACTTAAAGATACAGAATCTGATTTGTGAGTACGAAAAGGATTTTCCGCTCAATCTTCCGAGGCCGCAGCTAGTTAGTTTTTCTATGGTTATTCAAACCGGAGATGAAGTGAAAGAGCGCATGGGAACAACCAACAGACTTACAGAAGAGATGAAAGCACTTATTGAGAGAACTCCTCCGGGAAGTAGGGTGTATTTTGAAAATATTATGGTAAAAGGCAATGATGAGAAGTCCCATAAATTGCCTCCGGTTGTGGTTACAATTATTCGTTGAGTCCTGTATTTGATAAATGTGCATAAATAGACCATCAAATGAGGGGCTGTATTGCGCTTGAAAATTTATATTTGCCGTCCGAGTAAAAAGGCATTTATGAAGTTTATAGCAACAAGTAGTGTTTTACTGAAGCACCTACAGATACTAAGTGGAGTGCTCCAAAGCAGCAATACCCTTCCAATATTGGATAATTTCCTTTTTGAAATTAAAAATGGCCAAGCGGTCATTTCTGCTTCTGATTTGGAAACGACCATGACTACAAAGGTGGACGTTAAAACGGAGGATGATGGTATAATTGCACTCCCAGCAAAATTGTTGGTAGATACTTTGAAGGCATTTCCAGAGCAACCTTTGACTTTTACAATTGATCCAAAGACCTTTGGAGTAGAGATTTCTTGTGATTTTGGAAAGTACAAGTTGACTGGCGCAAATGGTACTGAGTTTCCTAAGGCTCCAGCTTTAGAGAAGCCTTCTACAATGAATATTGAAGGAGACGTTTTGAGTGCTGCTATCAATCGCACATTGTTTGCAACTGGAAATGACGATTTACGCCCCGTAATGAGTGGTTTGTTCTTTGAACTATACTCAGACAATGTGCAATTCGTTGCAACGGATGCTCATCGTTTGGTTCGTTATAGTCGCACTGATGTTTCTGCATCTGACTCTAAGTCCTTTATTGTGCCTAAGAAGCCTTTGAACTTGCTTAAAAACATTGTTGCAACAGCAGGCGAAACGGTAAAAATGGAGTTTACGGACAGCAATGTTCAGTTTACTTTTGATCACATTACTTTAATGTGTCGTTTGATTGATGGCAATTACCCAA
The DNA here is from genome assembly GCA_964553485.1 of uncultured Comamonadaceae bacterium. Classification (GTDB taxonomy): domain Bacteria; phylum Bacteroidota; class Bacteroidia; order Flavobacteriales_D; family Sanyastnellaceae; genus CAZKMC01. Next base: position 2,389 of record CAZKMC010000231.1, on the reverse strand, counting down.
ACTACGAAGCGGTAATTCCTAAGGACAATCCGAACAAAATGGTTGTTGGAAGAGAAGACCTCTTGAAATCAATCAAAAGGGTGAGCATATTTGCCAATAAAACAACTCATCAAGTTCGATTGAAACTTACAGGTAGTGAGCTGACCATTAGCGCTGAAGATTTGGATTTTGCTAATGAAGCAAGCGAAAGAATGGCATGTGATTACCAAGGTGAAGACATGGAAATTGGATTCAATTCAAGATTTCTAGTTGACATGCTCAGCAACTTGAACTGTGAGAACATCGTATTGGAATTAAGCGCACCAAACCGCGCAGGAATTATACTGCCGGTAGAAAAAGATAGTGACGCAGAAAACATCCTGATGTTGGTGATGCCGGTGATGCTCAATAGCTAAGAGATTATTTAAAAATCACAAAAGCCCTTGTTTTTCAGGGGCTTTTTTGTTCGTCCTCTTTTGGTTTCTCAATGTACTCGTAGGTGATTTTAATCCCTGAGTCGGTAGCAGGGTCTTCGAACTCTTCGGGATGATCAATTCGTCTTTGTTCTTCTAATTCGTCGATCTCCCATTGATAGATAGGTGCTTGAGGTCCGGCAGTTCGCATCAGCCATGCCAATGCAACACCAATGACCGCACCAGAGAGGTGTCCTTCCCATGAAATATGTGGGTCTATAGGAAGAACCCACCAGATAAGACTTCCATACAGAAATGCCACGGCTAGTGAGACACGCAGTAATTTGGTGTCGTTTCGAAATAGCCCACCAAAAAAGACAAACGCAGCAATACCGTAAATCACCCCACTAGCGCCAATGTGATTTCCAGGTCCACCCCAAATCCAAAGGAGAACTCCAGACAAAATGTAAATCAAGCCAAAGACTTTGAAAGCGATCGGCCGGTAGAAGAAAACCAAAAATGTAGTTAGGGAAAAGAATGAAACTGTATTGCCCCAGATATGCTTAAGGTCGGAATGCAGGAGTGGGGAGGTTAAGATGCCTATTAATCCTTCGCTTGTGCGTGGACGGTTGCCCCACCTCTTAAAATGAATGTCAAACTCGCCTTCAAGCAAGAACAATCCCCAACAAACCGTTAAGAAAGAAAGGATGAGAAGCAATGCATCATAAATGCGTTTGCGGTCTTCTATTTCCATGTTAATGTATGTTAATCAAAATTGGTTACATTCGTCTTACGAGTAAATTTAGCAGCAAGACAATTTCTATGAGAAAATTATTCGCTTTGCTTATTTTCACAACTGGCTTAACCTCAGCGGTTTTGGCAAAAAGTGATGTAGATCCAAACGGAGATCCGGATCCAAAAGAGCAAAATACGAAATACACCTTCTCTTTGTCCAATGCATATTTTGCCATTTTCAATTTGTTCTCAGTGGAACCCACTCCAACAGACAGCTTAAAAATGCGTGAAGAATATTTGCCCCTGTTACCTGATACGCACAAACCGAAATAATAATCTTTAACCGACTTCTGTCGGTTTTTTTATTTCATTCTAAATAACTTTCCTCAATGAAAGCAACACAATGGAGATTGGGGAATCCCGGGTCTAGTGAACTAATTTTACGCAATGATGGATCTGTATATCATTTGGGGGTCCTTCCTGAGGACATAGCCGACACAGTTTTAGTTGTTGGGGACCCGGAAAGAGTAGGTCAGATTTCATCAAAGTTTGATTCAATTCAAGTTAGGAAACAAAGTAGAGAGTTCGCTGTTCACACCGGATCATTGAATAACACCCGATTGACGGTGCTTTCAACAGGAATCGGTGTTGATAATATTGATATTGTCATAAACGAATTGGACGCTGCTGTAAATATCGATTTGAAGACTGGTGGTGTTAAACGGGATTTAAGAATACTCAAAATTATCCGCTTGGGCACCAGCGGCTCCTTGCAACCAGACTTACCTGCAGGAACCATTCTTTTAAGTAAAGCGGCCTTAGGAATTGATGGACTGCCTTACCATTATAGACTTGAACATGAAAAAGAAGACTTGACTTTGATTCAACGGTTTGTTGAGCATATGGATTGGGACGAGCGTCTGGCGCATCCCTATTTGGCCTGGGCAGATGAGAGTCTGATTCAATCATGTTTTTCAGATTTTGAAACGGGACTCACATATACTGCCAATGGGTTCTATGGTCCTCAGGGTCGATCATTAAGATTGGCAAATTCCAAAGAAGACCACATTCAACGATTAAGTGAATTCAAGTATGGCGAGTTAAGGCTAACAAACATCGAAATGGAATGTGCTGGGCTGTATGCTTTGGGTGGTGCACTCGGCCATAAAATGGTCACTTGTTGCGTTCTTCTGGCCGAAAGAAAGAAGAATGCATTTATTTCTGATCCGCAAAAGGCCATAGACCGCATGATTGCAGAGGTA
>CAZKMC010000230.1:0-4669 GCA_964553485.1 uncultured Comamonadaceae bacterium | reverse complement strand
AGAACCTGCTGGTGCTGGTTTCATTCAAGTGGACGGAACTGAGATAGCAAGTTATCCTTGGTCTGGAGAAATGGCCGGAGGTGTTGATTTGAACTTCATGACGGCTTCCTACAACGAGTGGACAGTATTCAGCCACTGGCAGATCAATAACCACCTTGTAACTCCAGATGAGTTCAACCCTAACATGATCATCAACTTGAATCAGTCAGATGAGATCATTGCGGTTTATGAGGTCATTCCACACCACACTATTACAGTACTTATAGATCCTCCATACGCAGGTTCAGCGCTCGTAGAAGAGATTCTGGTGGTGAATGATAGCTGGACAGGGGAATTGACTGGAGATACACCTATCGCCTTCAGATCCACAGCTGCTCCCTATTGGCAACTAGATAAGTGGACCGCACTTTATCACTCGCCCTCTCCAGACCCAACTGCAAAAGATGTAGCATTTACATTCCAAGGCACGGACACGATTATTGCGCACTTTACACAAGAGCCGTTTGCGTTCTATGTGCCAAATGCATTTACTCCAAACAACGACGGAAAGAATGATATCTTCCTGCCTGTTGGAAGCGCTTATGACCCAGCTTCATATGAACTTTGGATTTTTAACCGTTGGGGAGACCTTGTCTTCCACAGCACCAATCCGGAAGAAGGATGGAATGGTTCCTATCAAAATAGCGAGTACTACGTGGAAGATCAGGTGTTCGTCTATAAATTGAAAATTAGATCAGTCCATGAGGCCAATGAAAAAGAATACTCAGGTCATATAACCATCTACCGCTAAACAAGAAATTCTTACTGTTAAAAAGCCAGATTCATTTCTGGCTTTTTTGTTTTTAGTTCCTGCTATTAAACACATCAAACTATCTTCGTCAAATGAGATGGGACGGTATTTTATACATGCTTTTGTCAGTTGTTCTGTTTACCGCAGCCAACGTGTGTGTCAAGATAATTGGACATCTTCCAACTCCTCAATTGGTGTTTCTAAGGTCATCCATCTCCCTAGTCATTTGTGCGGCCTTTGTAATTCATAGAGGATATCCTTTTTTTGGCTATAACCGCGGCTGGTTGCTCATTCGTGGCATATTTGGAATGGTGGCACTCACTATGTTTTTCTACACCATTCAAAATATTCCACTCGCTTCGGCTACAGTCATCCAATACCTTTCACCAGTTTTCACGGTCATCTTGGCCAAGTTCTTTCTCAAAGAAAAAGTACGCCCAATCCGATGGGTGTTCCTAGCAATTGCATTCGGGGGAATCATTCTGGTCAAGGGGTTTGATCCACGTGTACCTGTGATCTTCCTTATCATTGGAGGAGTAGCGGCGTTCTTTGCGGCTGTGGCATACTTCGCTACCATGAAATGCCGAGAAACAGATCACCCAGTTGCCATCGTCTTGTATTTTCACTTGCTTGCGGTACCTATAATGGGTACCTGGTCATACCAAGTTTGGGAGCCCATCGGCTGGACAGAGTGGGGCATGGGGATGCTAATAGGTGTCCTGTCAGTCTTCGCGCAAATCTCTATGGCCGTGGCAATCACAAGAGAAGATGCGTCCATAGTTACGCCGGTCAAATACGTGGGTGCCATCCTTGCACTGCTCATTGGAATGTATGGATTCAATGAACATCTCAGCACATGGAGCATCGTCGGGATCTTCCTGGTAATCCTTGGAGTCACACTCAATACAGTGCTGAAAAGATCTAAAACTTAGACTTGGATCGAATTAAGGTAATTTCCCTGTTTGAAGGTGCAGTTTTTCTGTGCGTAGCACGAGGAGAGTTTCATTCCCACCTGGCAGCTTATGCCCACAAATGCAAGTAGCATTGGCAGTCAGAACATTCATTCCCAAGGCCGACCTTCCTCGGGGTGCTACCCCCCCCCAAAAAAAAGAAGCTTACATATTCCGACGATACTGTCCGCCTACCTCAAACAAACTGTTGGTGATCTGGCCCAATGAACTGATCTTGCACACTTCCATCAACTCCTCGAACATATTGTGATTCTGAATAGCCGCTAGCTGTAGTTTTCGAAGAGCTTCCTTGTTCTTGTCAACAAAAGCACTGTGAAGTTGCTCCAACATCAGTATCTGATACTCTTTTTCCTCCGTGGTGGCACGTATAACTTCTTTGGGTGTAACCGTTGGAGACCCCTTTGAACTAAGGAAAGTATTCACTCCAATGATCGGATATTCTCCCGTGTGCTTGAGCGTTTCGTAATACAAACTCTCCTCCTGAATCTTGCTGCGCTGGTACATAGTTTCCATGGCACCCAACACCCCACCGCGTTCTGTAATGCGATCAAACTCAGTCAGTACAGCCTCTTCAACCAAGTCTGTCAATTCTTCAATGATGAATGATCCTTGGATTGGATTTTCATTTTTTGCCAGACCTAACTCTTTATTGATGATCAATTGAATGGCCATTGCCCGGCGCACAGACTCCTCAGTGGGGGTGGTGATGGCCTCGTCATAGGCATTCGTGTGTAAGGAGTTGCAGTTGTCGTAGATGGCATAAAGCGCCTGCAACGACGTACGGATATCGTTAAAGTCAATCTCCTGAGCGTGCAGACTTCTACCCGATGTTTGGATGTGATATTTCATCATCTGAGCTCGTGCATCAGCTCCGTATTTCTCCTTCATCGCCTTGGCCCAGATTCTTCTCGCAACCCTACCAATCACGGCGTATTCAGGATCTACACCATTGCTGAAAAAGAAGGATAAGTTAGGACCAAACTTGTTGATGTCCATTCCCCGACTCAGGTAATACTCCACATAAGTGAAGCCGTTAGCAAGCGTGAATGCCAACTGTGTAATCGGATTTGCGCCCGCTTCTGCAATGTGGTAGCCAGAGATGGACACCGAATAGAAATTGCGCACATTTTGATCAATGAAATAAGATTGAACATCTCCCATCAATCGCAAGGCGAACTCCGTACTGAAAATGCAGGTGTTCTGTGCCTGGTCTTCTTTAAGAATATCAGCTTGCACCGTACCACGCACGGTAGACAAGGTGTCTTTTTTGATCTTGGCATATACTTCTGCGGGAAGAACATCATCGCCGGTAATTCCCAGCAACATCAATCCCAATCCATCATTTCCTTCAGGAAGATCACCCTGGTATTTAGGTCGGGCATTTCCTTTGTCTTCCCACTTCTGTTTCAGCGCCTTTTCAACCTGCTTTTCAAGACCTTCTTGGCGAATATACTTCTCACATTGCTGGTCAATAGCGGCATTCATAAAATACCCAAGAAGCATAGGTGCGGGACCATTGATGGTCATCGATACCGACGTTTTTGGGTCGCATAGATCAAAACCGGAATACAACTTTTTGGCGTCATCCAAACAACAGATAGATACTCCGGAGTTTCCAATTTTCCCATAGATATCCGGACGATGATCTGGGTCATTCCCATACAAGGTCACGGAATCAAACGCGGTACTCAAGCGTTTGGCTGGCATACCAAGGGAAACATAATGGAATCGTTTGTTGGTGCGCTCAGGCCCGCCTTCTCCTGCGAACATTCTGGTAGGGTCTTCTCCTTCACGTTTGAAAGGATAAATCCCGGCGGTGTAAGGGAATTCTCCGGGAACGTTCTCCTGCAATGACCAGCGCAGAATGTCTCCCCAAGATCTGAACTTTGGAAGAGATACTTTTGGAATCTGAGAATGGCTCAATGATTCCGTATGGGTTTTGATGCGAAGTTCTTTGTCGCGAACCTTAAATACGTATTCAGGGTCTTGATATCGTTGCACCTTACTATCCCACTGCTCAAGGAGTGATTTGTTCCGTGGATCTAGGTCAAGTTCTACATGCTGATATTGTTCTTCAAGTGTTTTGAGCAAACGATCTTTATCGTCAAGCTTGCTTGCTGAAATCTGCTCAATTGTTCCTCTGAGTCGATAAAGTTGATCAGCGGTCTCAACTTGCTGCAATACCCACTGGTCATAATGTCTGTTTCCTTCGGAAATCTCACTCAGGTAGCGCGTGCGTTTGGGCGGAATCACGAATATCTTTTCAGACATTTCATCACTTGTTTCAAAGGTACTCTTCAGATCAGCGCCAGTCTTGGAAGCAATGAGATCAATTAATGCCTTGTAAAGCGTGTTGGTTCCTGGATCGTTGAACTGACTGGCAATGGTTCCAAACACAGGAATGTCCTCGTCTTTGATCTCCCATAGATTGTGGTTCCGACGATATTGTTTCTTTACATCTCGCATGGCATCCTGAGAGCCACGTTTGTCAAACTTGTTGATGGTAACAATATCTGCAAAGTCAAGCATGTCAATCTTTTCCAGCTGTGTAGCAGCTCCAAATTCTGGTGTCATTACATACAAGGCACAATCACTGTGGTCAGTAATCTCTGTATCACTTTGTCCAATTCCCGAAGTCTCCAGAACAATCAAGTCATAGTTGGCTGCTTTTAGAATAGCTACAGCTTCAGAAACATGTTTAGACAGTGCCAAGTTGCTCTGACGTGTAGCCAGGGAACGCATATATACTCGTGGATTCCTGATGGCATTCATTCGGATTCTGTCGCCCAAAAGTGCGCCTCCTGTTTTGCGTTTCGAAGGATCCACAGAAATAATTGCAATATTCTTTTCTGGGAAATCTACCAAGAACCTCCTTACCAACTCATCCACAAGAGAAGACTTACCAGCT
>CAZKMC010000229.1:1824-4681 GCA_964553485.1 uncultured Comamonadaceae bacterium | reverse complement strand
CTGAGGTGAAGATTTCCACCAAGACATTATCGTCGCAAGTATCAAATGCTTCACATTCCATAGGAGCAGGAACATCTTCTATACATTCTACTGTCAACGGTTCTGGTTCACAAAGAAATTCAGGAGGAGTCGTGTCCAAGAAATCACACACGATCACAATTCCTTCACTTGTATTTCCGCAACCATCTGTTGCAAAGAATTCCCAAATCGCTTGGGCTACAACTGGACAATCTGTTTCATCCGAACCATAAATAGTTTGGGCATAAAAAGGTTGGACCTCCCCATCACAGACGTCCTCGGCCAAAGGCCAAAAGAAACCTTGTACCTCCAATGCATCCATATAAGCTGGGGTAAGCGCTAGAATTTCTTCTACTGAAATTTCGCCAGCAAGGAATGCATCAATCACATTGATTTCAAAAACTCCCCACTCCAATTCATAATAGAGATTATCTGGCATTATTAAGGTTGGCGCCTCAGTGTCCAAAACCGTAATAATCTGTGTACAGAATTGCACTTCTTGTTCAGCCGTGGCTGTCCATGTTCTTGAAACCGTTGCTTCGCAAGACCCAAAGGATAGAATAACATCATCGAAAGAAATTTCAAGCTCACCGTTGTAGCAATCCGCAGTAGTAACGGTTGGCCACCCTGCCATTTCAGGGTCGAAAAATCCACATTCAACTGTTGTGTCATCAGGACAAACAATTGTAAGTTGCGGATCGCAGTCTTGTGCAATTGAGGTGTTCAAATTGGCACTGCCAAGCAAAAGCAGAGTAACTGCCAACCCTGAAGCTATGGTTTTCCCAAAGGGATCCCTTGTTTGCTTCAAATTAGAAAAAGCAAGCGTAAAATGTCTCATATAGAAACGGTTTTTTAAGTTAGATGTTAATTGTTCAAATTGTGGGTTTAACCACCTAGCAAAGGCACTTTTAAGACTGTCGCTCATGCAGGCTCACATGCGATTTGTCTATTATTTTTCAACGTTGGTAGGTTAATTAAACCTTTTCAATGATAAGACGGTTATACTTTCGTTACGTCACACCATTGTTCAAAATTCGTCACCAAAAGGCCTCAAAAAAAGGGTATTATTAAAAACTTTCAACATTCATAAAATGACAACTCTTCACCCAGGACAACCAGCTCCATCCTTTATAGGTAAAACTCAGAATGGCGCAACTATCTCTCTCTCAGACTATAAAGGCAAAAAAGTTGCTTTGTATTTTTATCCTCATGACATGACGCCCACGTGTACCATTCAAGCCTGTAATCTGCGCGATAACTATCAGGAATTGATTGATTCGGACATTATCATAATAGGAGTGAGTGAAGACACAGAAAAGAAGCATCAAAAATTCATCGGGAAGTATGAATTGCCTTTTGATCTAATAGCGGATACCGACCACAAAGTCCATCAGGCATATTGTGTTTGGGGCCCTAAGACGTTTATGGGGAAAGAATATGAAGGCACTCATAGAACAACGTTTTTGATAAATGAAGACGGGGAAATCATAGACGTCATTCAAAAAGTAAAGGCGAAAGAGCATCATCATCAAATTTTGGAGGGCTTTGCCGGATGAGATGGTGTTATTCACAAATTAATATACCCCGTTAACAAATAGGGGTTGATACGTAAATAGTTTACGTTCTTACTTGATTACCTTTAGACAAAATTCAAAAGAATGGCTACAGACATACAAAAAGAAAAGCTAAAAGCTCTTCAGCTTACAATGGACAAGTTGGAAAAAACATACGGCAAGGGTGCCGTTATGAAGCTTGGCGATCAGAACATTGTAAACATTGAGGCAATTTCTACGGGGTCATTGACATTGGACATGGCCTTGGGTGTTGGCGGTTTTCCAAAAGGTCGAGTTGTTGAAATATATGGTCCTGAATCTTCAGGTAAAACAACTCTAGCGCTTCATGCAATAGCAGAATGTCAAAAAACAGGAGGCATCTGTGCAATCATTGATGCTGAGCATGCTTTTGACAGATTTTACGCTGCAAATTTGGGTGTGGATGTTGACAATCTTATAATTAGTCAGCCAGACAATGGAGAACAAGCTCTTGAAATTGCGGACAATTTGATTCGGTCTGGGGCTATTGACCTACTTGTTATTGATTCAGTGGCTGCTTTGACTCCTCGTGCGGAGATTGAAGGAGAGATGGGTGATTCTCAAGTAGGGCTTCAAGCTCGTCTTATGTCCAAAGCATTAAGGAAGTTGACAGGTTCAATTTCAAAAACAGGAACCTGTTGCATTTTCATCAATCAGCTCAGAGAGAAAATTGGAGTCATGTTTGGTAATCCAGAAACCACAACCGGTGGAAATGCGCTTAAATTTTATGCTTCTGTTCGAGTTGATATAAGAAGATCATCTCAAATAAAGGATGGGGAAAAAATTATCGGAAATCGCACCAAAGTGAAAGTGGTCAAGAATAAAGTAGCACCACCATTTACTCGAGCAGAGTTTGACATCATGTATGGCACGGGTATTTCAAAGTCTGGAGAGATTTTGGATCTTGGGGTGGAATTAAACATTGTAAAAAAGAGTGGGTCATGGTTTTCTTATGGGGAAACCAAACTTGGCCAGGGAAGAGACGCGGTAAAACTGCTGCTTGAAGACAACCCAGAGTTATCTGACGAACTCCAACAAAAAATCAAAGAGGCAAGTGTATAATATTCGCTAATTTTGGAACATTAAAAGTCTCGCTATTGCGGGACTTTTTTATTTTAATCCCATGAAGAAACTTCATTTCAGATTTACACATTTCGCAATCTGTCTGGCATTGCTATTTGGATGCTCTGGCCCTGGCAATCCAGAATCAACAATTAATTGTTTTGCTTCAATGGCATTCGTTCCTT
>CAZKMC010000229.1:838-1814 GCA_964553485.1 uncultured Comamonadaceae bacterium | reverse complement strand
TACTGTCACAGATTCATCGGTTAGCACTGCTCAGGACAGCCTAATCCAAACGGCTTTATTGGATAGCCTAAACGCCAGAATCATGGCTACGCCCAATAACCCTGACGTATATAAGGCTCGCGCGGAATACCATTGGTTGAAGGAAGATGTGATTGCTGCATTGGGCGATTTGGAATTAGGTCTTAAAGCAGACAGCAATCGGGCAGACCTCTATTTTGCGAAAGGGGAGATTTATTATACAACAGCTCAATATGATCAGGCAATGGCTGATTACCAAAAATGTTTAGATAAAGACTCTGAAAATATAGACTGCTTGTTACGAGTAGCAGAAATGAATGTCCATCTGAAGCAGTATAGCAAAGCCATCCAAAACGTGAATGATGCTCTAAAGGTGGATGACCAATTACCTCTTGCCTATTACATGAAAGGAAGAATATATAAAGAGACAGGAGATACTACCTTGGCGGCTAGTTCCTATCAAACTGCTATTGAAGTAGATCCAGATTATTACGATGCGTACATCGAAGTTGGACTATTGTATGCAGCAGCTGGAAGTGATTTGGCGATTGAATATTACAACACGGCATTGGGTCTCAAACCTCAAAGTGTAGAAGCATTGTATGATTTAGCTTATTACAAACAATCTACTGGCTTTAGACAACCACAGCGTTATCAAGATGCTCTAGATCTGTATGATGAAATCCTAATAACTGATCCGAAAAATGCAGCTGCGGCATTCAACCAGGGATTCATTTATTTGGAATATCTACAAGACTATCAAAACGGGCTGAAGAAATTTTCAAAAGCGCTTGACCTATACCCTCAATATTTTCAGGCCTACTACAATAGGGGGTTGTGTTATGAAAGTCTGGGAAATACGGAAGAGGCTTTGAAGGATTACAACAGGGCTTTATCATTGAAGCCTGATTTTACGGCTGCTGCAATTGCAAAGGGTCGTGTTCTTGGAGAAAACTAG
>CAZKMC010000229.1:0-828 GCA_964553485.1 uncultured Comamonadaceae bacterium | reverse complement strand
CTTCAAATGGTCTATACTCTATTTCCGGCTCTGCTTCATCTCCGTCTGGGTCAAAAGGAATGAAAACCTGAACAGTTCGAAAAAGAAGAGCTCCAGAATTAACGTCTTTAGCTGTCAAATACATTTGCAATGTAGCGTTCGGATTATCTGGAAAATTAGTGCACTCAATTTCGATTATGCCAGTTAGTGGGTTCAGAGAAATCAATTTATTTAAACCCGGGTCATTCATATCAACTTCATTCCGTCCTTGAGGATCCCACTTCATTCCTGGTTCAAGGTTGATATTCAACTTAATTACTCTTGTCTTTCCATATGGAATTCCAACGGGATCTGCCATCAAAATAGCTCCATCATTAAATGCATTTCCTTGCATCAGGAGGTCCATATAATTTGAGATCTCAAGTGTATTGCTCCTCCCCTTTTTTGTATCTACAACTCGAATAGAATGATTGTTCTGGTCTACGATAAATAGTTGATTGTTTAATGAGCAAATACCTGACGGAGCATTCCACTTCGCTTTTTTCTGTTTTCCATTTTTATTACCCCATTCACCAGACAGACCGGTTAAGGTTGTAAGTGCACCTTCCTGATATTTAACAATCCTGTGATTGTATGTGTCAGCAATGTATACCTCGCCATTCACAGAAGTAATACCCATAGGTATCATTAAATTATTGGTGGTCGAATTTGAGTCGACTGAAAGCAAAGTTTTCACATTGCCAGAGGCGTCCATCATTTTAAGACTAGAAGTGGATGATTCTAAGAAGTAAATATCTTCCCCTACTTTCGTTAAATACATTGGAGAATTCAGCCTTGCATTCAGGGCCT
>CAZKMC010000228.1:2077-4701 GCA_964553485.1 uncultured Comamonadaceae bacterium | reverse complement strand
AATTTCTATTCTTATGAAGAAAATTACTCTCGGCCTATTCGCAGGCCTCCTCTGTTTTAGTGCTTTTTCTCAGAACACAGTGGGGACTATTATACATGACGCCACTCAAGCCACGGATGGTTACAACCTATTCTACCCGCACAATCAATCAAATGCCTATCTTATAGACAACTGTGGTAAGCTGGTCCATTCCTGGGATCCAGATGAAACGTCTAGACCGGGGAACTCTGCCTATATCCAGGAAAATGGCGATGTAATCCTGGCTCACAGACCTGCTTCCATTGCTGATGACCCAATTTGGGCTGGCGGCGGTGGAGCTACCATTCAACGCAGAACGTGGAGCAATGAGCTGATCTGGTCATACACCAAGAACGATTCAACGGGAAGACTGCACCACGACATGGCCGTGATGCCAAATGGAAATGTCCTTGCCATCCAATGGGAAGTGATGGATTCATTAACAGCTGTCGCAAACGGCCGTAACCCAGAATTGATCACCCAAACGAACATCTGGCCTGATATGATTATTGAGCTAGAACCAGATGGGAATGGTGGCGCAGAAGTAATATGGGAATGGCACGTTACAGACCATCTTATTCAGGACTTTGATGAAAATGCTGACAATTATGGCGTGGTAGCTGACAATCCAGGCCTCATTGACTACAACTACGGCAATGCCGGAGGTAGTTCCGATTGGAACCACTGCAATGCCATCGACTACAATTGGTACACGGATCAAATTCTCTTGAGCGTTCCTACTTTTGATGAAATCTGGATCATTGACCACAGCACTACCATTGGGCAAGCTGCGGAACATTCAGGCGGTAGCTCTGGAATAGGTGGCGACTTGATGTGGAGATGGGGAAACCCAGCCGCATACCAGCGTGGAGATAGCTCGGATCAGAAATTGTTCTATGCTCATAATTGTCATTGGGAACACCTGGCTCTGCCGCTTGGACATCCAGATTACGGTAAGATCGCTGTATTCAGCAACCGCAACTCGGATACAACCAGTATGGCACATTTGATCAACCCGGTATTTGATGATTATGACTGGTACTACCCGATGCAAGATGATGTCTTTAATCCACTTGATTTCGATTGGAGTTATGGCCCTACGGGCGAGGACAATATTCACTCGGATATTTTGTCTTCTGTTCAAAGACTAGAAAATGGAAATACCTTAATTGGCATTGGAAGACCAGGAAGAGCAATTGAAATTACCCCAAATGAAGAAATCGTTTGGGAATACAAGACACCACTTCAAGGAGGTGCGCCAGTTGCTCAAACCACAGAATTGCCATTGAGCGCTAACCTTACTTTCCGCATGGAGAGATACCCAATTGATTTTCCCGGTTTTGACGGACAGGACCTCACTCCTGGTGATCCATTGGAGTTAGAGCCGGTTTGGTTGCCAGGTTGCGCTCCTATCAGTGTTGAGGAAAATGAAGACTTCCCAATAAGTCTGTATCCAAACCCAGCAGAACAAAGCGTTCAGGTAAATATCCCAGTCTCAGAAAATGGGTCTTTATTACAAATCTTCAACATGCTTGGTAAGTTGGTTCATAGCCAGATCATCAATGGAAATACAACATTGGACTTGACGGCATTGAGCTCCGGAACATATGTGGTTCAATTGAACAATGGCTCAAGCACCAAATTGATGGTTCACTAGTGCAATTTCAATTCTATAAATGAATTTGATACAGACCACACAAGATCAAAACGTCCTGATAATAACCCTAAACCGGCCAGAAAAATACAACAGCTTTGTCCGGCCAATGGCCCTGGGATTGATTGATGCAATCAACAATGCCGCATCCAATGATGAAGTAAGGTGTATTGTCATCACCGGGACAGGAAAAGCATTTTGTGCCGGACAAGACCTAGGAGAAGTTATGGATGAAAATGGTCCCGGGCTGGAACGCATCGTTAAAGAACATTACAACCAAATTATCAAGGCAATCAGGGGTGTTGAAAAGCCCGTGATTGCTTTGGTAAATGGTGTAGCCGCTGGTGCTGGAGCAAATATTGCCATTGCATGTGATTTATGTATTGCAAAAGAATCAGCTTCTTTTATTCAGGCGTTCTCTAAAATAGGGCTCATTCCCGACAGCGGAGGGACATGGTTCTTACCCAGACTCATTGGCATGCAACGGGCAACTGCTTTGGCGATGCTTGGCACCAAAGTGATGGCCAAAGAAGCCGAAGAAATGGGCATGATCTACAAGTCATTCCCAGATGAAGTTGCTGAAGAGGAAACCTTGAAAGTGGCACATATCCTATCCAACATGCCTACCCAAGCTTTGGGCTATACAAAAAGAGCCTTTAATCAAGGAGCCAGTAATTCATTGGATGAACAGCTGGAATTAGAGGGAAAACTTCAAACCGCCTCCGGACAATCTCATGACTATCAAGAAGGTGTTTCTGCTTTTCTGGAAAAACGTCCCGCCAAATTTACCGGAAAATAATTGTGAATAACACACACTTGCCTTTTGATAACCCGCGTCAGTAATGGGATTTTCAGCAGTTTAGTTAATTAACTTTAACCAGACTGCAATCTAACCTTTAGATGGAGCTAACTGCTTATTCCAGTATCCTACTCATTGACGATGATGAGCTAA
>CAZKMC010000228.1:1351-2067 GCA_964553485.1 uncultured Comamonadaceae bacterium | reverse complement strand
TTAACAGACAATTTCTAGTCTTCTGTATGCCGAAAGCTCACATTTCCACATTTCAAGACGCCTCGCTTGTAATTGAATACTTGCGTTCCGGTAAAATCAATGTCCCGGATTTAATCCTGTTGGACATCAATATGCCCGAAATGAATGGCTGGGAATTCCTTTTTATGCTAGACCGCTACAACATTGATTGTGATGTGATGATCTTAAGTTCATCTGTACATTGGGATGACATCGAAAAATCAAAGTCTTATTCACGAGTGAAAAGTTACCTTGAAAAGCCACTCACTGAAGAAAATATCCGTTCTCAAGTAATCAATCGAAATTACGCTCACCTTGGACTGGATTGACATTCAACAACAACTCCCGAAACACGAACAGCGCATCCTAGCCTTCATTTCCAACAACAAAGTGTTCTTGCCAGGTAAAGACTTCGTGCCAGAAATCCGCGAAGTCATTGTGCTCGTTTTTCTGGAGAATTTCTACGCAGACAACGAAGAAAAAAGAACCAAACACGGTCTACATTTCTGGCAGGGAGAAGGGAATAGCAATCACTTCTTTGCCGACGTTACCCATTGGACTCCAATTCCTGAGGGACCAAAATCATGACAGCCAAGACCACTCTCCCCTCAGCCCTTTTGACACATCTCAAAAGCATGATGCGGATGTATAAAACTCTCGGAGAAAAGGCGTTTGCTCAGGTTGAAGACCCTCAGCTC
>CAZKMC010000228.1:0-1341 GCA_964553485.1 uncultured Comamonadaceae bacterium | reverse complement strand
GTTCGAATGAAAACAGCAACAGCATCGCCATCTTGGCGCAACACATGAGTGGCAACATGAAATCTAGGTTTACTGATTTTCTGTCGTCTGATGGTGAAAAGGTTTGGCGCAAGCGCGATGAAGAATTCCTTGAAGTCCTTAATTCACGCGCACAAATGCTGGCCACCTGGGAAGAAGGATGGAGCGCTTGTCTCAATACTCTTGATAGCCTGAAACCAGAAGATCTCATGGCTGTTGTAACCATACGTGAAGAGGAACATTTTGTCTTTGAAGCGATGAACAGACAAGTAGCGCACTACGCCTACCACGTGGGACAGATCATTCAATTGGCAAAAGAATACTCCACTGAATGGACGAGTCTTTCTATTCCAAAAAACCAGTCAGAGAATTTCCGCCCGAAGTTCAAATCTTAGTCTGCGAGCACCACAAACTCATCACAGAACAACCAAGCTGGCTCATTGGGAGCATCATGCCAATGGGGAGTAAAACCAATATTCTTGGCCTTCATTCGTATGTATCTTGCTTTCGCTTCATGTTTGGCTGTGGCAAACGGAATGATCGCTTGATCTTCAGACTGAATAGGATGCTCATGAGCTACACTTTCAAGTAGCTTCCAATCCACCCCGTCTATTGAGTAATAGTAAGAAACTTCTTCTGGCAAGAAGATCCATGCGTTGTTGTAAAAATAAAATCGAGACGACATTGACCGCACATTCTTCATCTCTCCTAAGTCTATTGTAGCAGCCATATCGTTTTCCTGTAATGCCTGCCAATGTCCGTCTCTGAAGTCCATACTACCTAGAAAACCATCTGTCAGCGCACCCTCTCCTCCACCTGTATAATATGGACTATATATGTTTTCAAGTCTCACAGGCAAACCTATGGCCCGATGGGCATGCACCTGAGCAAGGACATTGTCTCCATAGGGTTTTCCACTCCGGGTTATTCTGAATTCAAGTTCCATTTCACCATTCACCTTAATTCCCTCAGCAGGCAAATCAACGCAGTCTGATTCTATTACCTGACATACTTCAACTCCAGAAACATGAGGTTCAGCATGCACTATCATAGCTCCTTCTTCAATCACGCCTTCGAGTTCTATCGGTAGCGCCTCCATTCCATAGGTCACTCCTTTGGCATCTAGAACTAAATAGTGGTTTTGAACGCGCTCATAGAAATTGGAATAATCTTTTACTTCAAGTGGTGTCCACAAGACCTCGGCCATTGCCAAAATTCTAGGGAACATCTTGGAATCAACTAAGTGCTGTGGAGCATGTTCTGTCCACATATTGCACTCGCCGCCTCTAACTAACGACGCTTCTTTTTCTGAAAGCTCAGTTG